>JBGSWM010000025.1:0-13219 GCA_041752435.1 Minisyncoccia bacterium
CAACCAAAATAACCATCTGCTTTGGTGCTCTGGCACCAAGGACCTTGCCCTGACTGCGGTACAGCTTCTCCTCTTCACCTTCACGGTGACGCTCACGTACCACTACCTTTCCGGTTGGTAGGAAGAAGCTGGCAATTGAGACAGCGCTTTGCAGGTAGCCACCAGGGTTACCGCGTAAATCTAACACCATTTTAGTCGCATCACTCTCGACGTATTCCCGCAACGCCTCTTGCATCTTCATCTCTGAAACCGCATTAAAACTATAGAGACTAATGACAAAGACATCACCTTCTAGACTAGTCTTCACGGTCGGGATCGTGATATTGTCACGCACAACACTAAACTCACGAATCTCCATCTCCCCCTCGCGGAAGATTGATAAGTTAACAGCGGTTCCCTTCTCACCACGAATCCGTCTAACGGCTTCATCAATAGTCATCCCTTCCGTACTGACACCATCGATATTAACAATTAAATCACCAGGCATTAAGCCAGCTCGCTCAGCTGGAGTATCGACCAGTGGAGCAATGACTGTAATCACACCGTCACGATTTCCTACTTCCATCCCAATGCCACCAAAGTTGCCAGAGATATCTTCAGCAAAAGCCTCACTTTCAACTGGCGGTAGGAATGAGGTATAAGGGTCACCGTAAGAATTTACCAGACCTTCAATCGCACCGTAGAGCTTATCTTCGGTACTCACTTCAGTACTAGTACCAGCAGCAATAAATCTCTCCTCCAAGAGGTCCCATACCTGCCAAAACTCAGATAGGTCAGGTCGCCCTTCTGCTTCCGCTGGCTCTACTCCACTTGAAAAAATCGAAAAAATACTCGCCAATTGACTGTGACTCTGGGCCAGCGCACTAACCTGGACGCCGGAAAAAAAGGCCGCTACCGCGAGGAGCAAAGCCAGAATGATGCCGAGCCAAGTACTCTTTTTAATCTTTCCTTCATTATGTAAAGTAACTTCTGATGTCTGATTGCTATCCATATATACAGGCTATTATCGCACGAAGCGAGCAGATGGCAAAAACAAAACTGGGTACTGTATGTTTTAAAGGTCTTTTGCTACAATACAGCGATGTTTAGCGACCTCTTCAAGAAAAAATCTCCAGCCAACACCGTTGATGAAACACCGATTTTTCTTCACAATACCGAAACCCAAAAACTAGAGAAGTTTCACCCCATCACCCCCGGAGAAGTCCTCATGTACTCCTGCGGTCCGACGGTCTATGACTATATTCATATCGGCAATCTACGAGCCTATATCTTTGTCGACATTCTCAAGCGAACGCTTATTTTTCATGGTTATGAGGTCAATCACACTATCAACCTAACCGACTTTGGCCACCTCACAGACGACGGTGACGCCGGCGAGGACAAGATGATGAAGGGTCTCAAGCGAGAAGGTCTACCGGTCACTCTCTCGGCGATGCGCGAGCTATCAGACCGTTATATCCATGCCTTTTATGATGACTGTGAGGCACTTAGAATCATCCCCGCCACCACCTTCTCGCGCGCGAGTGACTACATAAAAGACCAAATCCGTCTGATCCAGACCCTCGACGACAAGGGCTATACTTACGAGACTAGTGACGGCGTCTACTTTGATATCGAAAAATACCCAGCTTATGGTCGCCTTGGCAATATCAACCTTGAAGAACTCAAAAGCGGCGCCCGGGTCGAGATAAATACCGAAAAGCATCACCCGGCTGATTTTGCTGTTTGGAAAAAAGGTCTCCTCGGCTGGGATAGTAAGTGGGGCAAGGGCTTCCCGGGCTGGCACATAGAATGCTCCGCCATGGCGATGGCTACCCTAGGCAAAAGTATCGACATCCACACCGGTGGTATCGACCACATCTCTATTCACCACAACGCTGAAATTGCGCAGTCGGAGTGTGCGACCGGCAAGAAGTTTGCCAACTACTGGCTCCATAATGCCTTCCTCACTATCGACAATGGCAAAATCGGCAAGTCCCTTGGTAACGCCATTAATCTCCGACACCTCATCGACAAAGGCTTCTCTGGTGAGGACTACCGCTACTGGCTGCTGACCGCTCATTATCGCTCCCCTATCAACTTTTCCTGGGAGGCCCTCAAAGCGGCCAAGCAAGCCCTCTTTCGTCTACGCCGCTTTGTCTACGAGGATTATGGACAGAAAGCTGGGCAACCGGACGCCGCTTACGTCGCCCAGTTCCGCTCCCACCTAGCTAATGATCTAGACACACCGGCTGCCATTGCTCTCTTGTGGCAGATTACCAAAGACACGACGCTTGATAACCCCACCAAGTGCGCCACTATTCATATCTTTGACAGTATTCTTGACCTCGGCTTGCGAGCCGACCTAACCGACGGCATCAAAACTCTCGGCGTCCTTGATGTTACGGCTATTCCCGACGAAGTCCAAGCCTTGGTAGATAAGCGTGAAGCGGCTAGAATCGCCCGCAACTGGCTAGAGGCTGACACCCTGCGCGAAGCTATCAATCTCAAAGGCTTTGCCGTCGAAGACACCCCCCACGGCCCCAAAATCACCAAAGCTTAAGACCGCTAATACTTGTGCACTAATACACACCTCTGTGTAAAAACCGTCAAGTCGCTGCCCGTGCTACAATGGACTACTTATGGCAGAAAAACCGTCCGTCAACCGCTCACTCCGCACTCCACCGCGAAACCTTGATGCGGAAAAAGCTCTCCTCGGAGCGATTATCCTCAAGCCCGACGTCATGCATGACATTGCCTCCACGGTCTATCCGGAGAGTTTTTATGCCGAAAAGCATCGCCTCATCTACGAAGGTATCGTACAGATATTCTCCAAAGGCGATCCAGTCGACGTCGTCACTTTAGTCTCCAAGCTCCGTGGTAACGGTAGTCTCGACCGCGTTGGTGGCGCAACTTATGTCACCGAACTGATTGAAACAGTACCGGCGGCTGGCAACGCTCACTACTACGCCGAACTGGTCTCTGGTAAAGCCGCTCTGCGCAATCTCATCTACGCCGCCGAGGAAGTAGCGGAGATTGGCTATTCCGACCCGGAGAGTGTTGATGAAGCCCTCGATCAAGCGGAGAAAAAAATCTTCCACGCCACTCAGTCACCCAGTGCTCAGAAATTTAAAACCATTGGTAGTTCCCTGACTGAAGCTTGGGAGCGGTTTGAATACCTAAGCGCCAACCAAGACGAAAAGCGTGGCGTCCAGTCTGGCTTCACGGCGCTTGATAACCTGCTCGCTGGTTTCCAAAAGTCCGACCTGATTATTTTGGCCGCCCGCCCTTCGATGGGTAAGACGACTTTTGCGCTCGACGTGGCTCGTAATGCCGCCCTTAAGTTCGGTGCCTCCGTTGGTATCTTCTCACTTGAGATGAGTGACCAGCAGCTCGTCGATCGTATGCTCGCCGCCGAGGCAGGGGTCGACTCGTGGAAGCTCCGGACCGGTCGCCTCAGCAACGACCAAGAGTTCGCGGCCGTCCAAGAAGCGATGGCGAAACTCTCCAACGCCCAAATTCATATCGACGATCAAGCCGGCAACAACATTCTCAAGATGCGCTCGGCCGCCCGCCGCCTGAAGAACGAACATGGCCTAGACCTCCTCATTGTCGACTACCTACAGCTTATGTCCCCCACAGCCACCAAGGCCAGTGACTCCATGGTACAGCAAGTGACGGAGATTTCTCGCTCACTCAAGATTCTCGCCCGCGACCTTGAGGTCCCCGTGATTGCTCTCTCGCAGCTCAGTCGAGCTGTCGAACAACGTGGTGGCAAGCCTCGTCTCTCTGACCTGCGTGACTCTGGTTCCATCGAACAGGATGCCGACGTCGTGATGTTCATTCACCGCGAAGACAAGATTAACAAAGAATCAGACCGACCAAACATCGCTGAGATTCTGGTTGAGAAGCACCGTAACGGGCCGGTCGGTATGGCTGAGCTATACTTTGACGGTAAGCACGTTCGCTTCCTCAATCTCGACACCCACCACCACAGTGCTCACGCCAATGCCCAAGATGACTTTTGAAGTGAGTAAAGGAGCGTAGCGACTATTACGAACTTCGTTCCCGATTTGCCCCTTTCCCTAGGGCAAATCGCTGGAACACCAAACCTAACTTTAGCAGCATTTTATCTCCTTACTTTATTTCGTCTTCGACTATCATCTCCAAAACAAATCGCCAGAACCAATAATAAAGTATAATGATCTAAACAAAATCCCATGTCACCCCTAGATAAACTAACTACTTATTTTGAAAAATTCCCTGGCGTTGGCCTGAGACAAGCCCGCCGTTTTGCCTTTCATGTCCTAACCCTCCCGCCAAGCGAAGTAAAAGAAATCGCCGGCTTAATCCAAACCCTCTCGACTTCAGTCACTGAATGCCAACGCTGCCACCGCTTCTTTTCTGAATCTGGACACAATACCGCCTGCCGTCTTTGTCGCGACGAAAACCGCGACAACGCTAAACTCTTGGTCGTCGCGCGCGATAGTGATATTGACGCCATTGAACGTAGTCGCATGTATGACGGCTACTACTTCGTCCTTGGTGGCACAGTACCCCTTTTAAATAACCCCGCTGATCAACAAAAGATCCGCGCCGGCAGCCTCAAGAGCCAAGTGGAAAGCCATGCCCAGGCCGGCCAGCTCAAGGAAGTCATTCTCGCTTTCGCCGTCAATCCCGATGGCGAAAATACTGGCCGCTTTATAGAATCCATCCTCAAAGACACCGAGGAAAAAACTGGCCTCAAGATTTCCTATCTCGGCCGCGGCCTCTCGACCGGTAGTGAGCTCGAGTACGCCGACCCCGAAACGATCAAAAGCGCCCTCACCCATCGCGTCGAGCACGAACATTAAGAACCGAAAACACAAAACAAAAAACCTTCCCGCAACGGGAAGGTTTTTGATTTGTGTTTTGCCTAACTTATTAGATAGCTTCGATTTTCACCTGAGCGTAGTGTTGGCGGTGACCAAGACGACGGTCGCGATTACTCTTTGATTTGAAGCGGACGATGGTCAGCTTCTCACCCTTCTTCTCACCGAGGTAAGTCGCTTTTACCTTAGTCCCAGTGGTTGGCGTACCAACTTTGGCACTAGTACCATCATCAGTCATGAGGACCGTATCAAATTCGATTGCATCACCTTCTTTGTGGTCGCCGAGCAGCTCTACTTCGAGAGTATCTCCGACTGACACCACATATTGCTTCCCGCCGGTAGCGATTACTGCAAATGCGTCTTTAGCTGTTTTTGTTGCCATAGTGCGGGCAATAGTACTAGATAACCCCAAAAAAAGCAATGGTCTGGCCACGAGAGGCCTTTTGACTAGCACCAAGCAAGACAAACGCCGCCTGGAGAGGGCGGCGTTGTTGGTGGAGGAAATACGGTCAGACTATCAAATGACCAGCTAAAACCTAAAGAAATCGAAAAACCAGGTCACGAAGGTAAACTGACTCTGAACAATCAATATGATCGCCACAGCCACGAGTAATAAGCGTAAAAACGCCAATGCACTGTGATCGAAAACACCTACAGCAATGAGCAGAAGAGTTCCCGCCAAGCCTCGATAAACCGCATACTCCCAAACCTCAGGCGGCGCAGCCGCTACCATCAGAGCGCTCGAAAGCGCGAAATAAACCAGAAAAAAATCGATCTGGTTAACAATGGCCATGAATTTACTCTTGTCCACAAATACTCCCTTCGTATAACACAACGCCAAGTCTCTAACTATGATAAAAACATAATTTATTTAATATGTCAAAATTACTCCTCGTCTTTTTGCGGTCGGTCGAGAGTAAGAGCCTCTACCCCAGCACTCTCCCCGGTGATCTTCAAGATATCCTTGTCCACCTTACCCAGCTCCTTGTAGCCAGCGTTGTAGTGATTGATAGTGGTACTAAGTGAAGTACCAAGCTTGTGATAGTAGTCTTCGTACTTGGCGATATGACCAGACAGTTTCTCCACGTTCTTGATGATGTCTTGGGCCTTCTCTTCAATCTCAAGAGCTTTAAGACCCTGGAGGACGGTCTGCAAGTAAGCGAGGAATGAGGTGGGGGAAACAATAATCACCCGATACTTACCGGCTGCCCGCTGGATGAGATTATCCTCCCCCGCCCCCACCTTGTTTGACAACAAGTCGTAGTAGATACCTTCGTGCGGAATAAACATGAAAGCAAAGTCCATTGTCCCCTCCGACGGACGAATATATTTGGCCGTCTCAGTAATCCGCAGCTTGAGGTCATTAAGAAAATGCTTTTCATACTGGACCTTGTCCGCCCCCTCCGCCGCTTCGGCTAGACGATTGTAGTTTTCGAGAGAGAACTTAGAGTCAATCGGAATCACCTTCCCTTTCACAAAGACAGCCGCATCGACAATCTCACCATCCTTAAAAGCGTACTGCATTTTGAAACTCTCCGGCGGTAGGACATTTTGGAGAACCGTCTCTAGGTAATACTCACCGAGAATCCCCCGCTGCTTGGGGTTCTTGAGAATGCTTTGCAGCTCCTTGAGCTGGTCAGCTACTTGAAAAACCTGCTTGCTACTCTCACTGACTTCGGTGGTCTTTTGCACCACGTTGCGGAGCTGCTCGTTCATCTCGCGGTTAATCTCCTGCATGAGTTCCCGACTCTCCCGAAACTGCATCCGACTACCCTCCTGCATCGACTTATTGGCTTCCGAAAGCTTGCTATCCAGCGTGCGCGAAAGATCTTGAATTTGTTGCTGCATGAGGAGAATACCTTGGTCATCCTTCTTGACTTCAGCCGGTCGAAAGAAAAAAACGTACACTAATAGACCAAGGATCGCGAGCAAAAGAATGAGCAACAAAATAGTGATAATTTCCATAGCTCCCAGTGTAGCATACGAGCTAAGGTCGGCGGAATAGGTAAAATATGTTAATATTAAAAACCTAATTAAGAAAATGTATGTCAATTCACACTGAGCTACGCACCACCCTAAAAGAAGCCATGAAAGCCAAAGACGAAGTCAAACTACGCACAGTGCGTGGCATCATCACCGCTTGCACCAATGAATTAGTCGCCACGGCGCGTACTCCCCAGGATGAGCTCAAGGACGAAGAAGTCCTGGCGGTTATTAAGCGCCTCGCTAAGCAGCGCAAAGAATCAATCGTCCAGTATGAAGCGGCCAATCGCCCAGAACTAGCCGAACCAGAGAAAGCCGAGCTAGTGGTGCTCGAAAGCTACCTCCCCACCCTCATGAGCCAAGAACAAATCCGACCAGTGGCCGAAGCCGTGAAAGCTGAACTCGGTGTTACCGACAAAGCTAAGCTGGGTATCCTTGTTGGTGCGGTCATGAAGAAACTCCAAGGCCAAGCTGACGGCGGCGATGTAAAGGCCGTGGTTGAAAGTTTGTTCTAGTTGAGTCTTTACAAGACTTATTTCTTATAGTAAAACTTAGGAGTTCTTTAACTCAGGAGTTGATAACTATGTCAGTTATCGAAGACCTTAGTACCGATGCCCGAAGTGCTGATGGGTATGTTGTGCTTTTCAAGATTGCAAAGCCATTAATGACAGGAGTCTTGGTGGTGCTTGCAACCTCCCCATCGGCAGTATCCTTGCGAAAGTTAACCAAAGCAATTTCTGCCCACCCCCGGCTGCATGAACAACTCGAGGGATATCAGACAGAGCGTCGCGGGAGCCCAGAAGAGTACACATATGAAATCAAGTTCGCAGTACTTAGTACTGGTATAGAAGGGGTGATCAGGGAGTTTCTTGAATACGCTCGGCAAGCGTGCGTACTCAAAAAGCCCATCATCTGCGATATGCGTGATTTCAATCCAGGATAAGAGACAACTACCTCATCTAGACGCCCCTACCGGCGTCTGATTTTTTGTTCATTACTAATTTTCTCTTTAGGTGATTACAAGCTATTGAAACAGCACAAATGCTGTACAAATTCAGTAAACTGTGCTATAGTATTAATAGGAGGTACGGATTATGAAACCATGCTCATTCTGCTGGAGTGACGGTGTCTCGTGCACCATCACTCTACCGAACGGCTCAAAGCTCTACTTCCGAAATTTTGGAGGTAGCACCGGAGTCAAGCTCTACCCACTGTGTCTGAGCGGACTGGAGCCTCACATTGTGAGACTAGCAGCCTGCTGGGCAGCCGCCGCGCTGAAGGAAAGGGGGAATAGCTTCAGACCCTTCACCCCAAAGGGGACTTTCTACAAGGCATTGCCTCTTGGAGACGCCAGGAAGCACTCCTGGAGAAACTCGGCCGGCGTGTCACAGGATTGAACACCCAATCCGTTTGCCCAGGTAGCATGTTGTGCTACCTGGGTATTCTTTATTCAAATTTTTATACAAAATCATCCAACTGCTTCGCCTCTTCAATAGTGTACGGCCCGACCTTAGTCCGTCGCAGGTCTGACAAAGTAGCTGGGTAACCCAATCTTCGCCCCAGCTCTTCGGCGAGTGAGCGGACATAGGTGCCGCTACTGACCTTAAACCGAACCGTCAGTTGGAGACGCACTGCCTGAGGCAAGAAAGCTAAAAGTTCCGCCTCATACACCTGCATCTGTCGCACCGGAAGCTCTCCAGCCTCGACCATCTCACCTTTAGCTGCCGCCCGGCGGGCTTTTTTGTACATCGGCACTCCGTCTTTTTTGATGGCGCTGTAGGCCGACACAGGTAGTGTTAGAGTCGCACACATACTTTCTAAAGCCGCTTTCACCCGCTCTTCATCCAAGTCATTAATATACGCTCGTTCCTCTAGGACTTCCCCTTCCATGTCACCGGTCGAGCGCAGTTCACCAAGTAAAACTGCCGCAACATACTCCTTGTCTAACCCCACAAGAGCAGTCAGCTGTTTGGTCCCTCCTTCCACCCCGATCAACATCAAACCGGTCGCCAGGGGATCGAGTGTCCCGGCATGTCCAAACTTGCGCACCCCCGTGCGGCGCCTGAGTTCCCGAATGACCGTGAAGGAGCTAATTCCCTTTGGCTTGTCGATGAGCAAGAGCGGTGGCAAAGGTAGCTTGGGCGGCATGATACTTAAACGAAGTCAGTCAACTTGACGAGGAAGAAGAGGAAGAAAATAAGCATCATTACCCCTTCCCAGCGCATCACCCGCCTAGATAGAGCCGCCACAAAAAGAATCGCCGAAGCAGCTGAGAAGATAGCCAGACCAAGTTTCATCACCACCACGTCAGCCGGCAAAGCTTGACTGGCTATTAAAGCCGGGACGGCAGTTACAATCAGGGCATTGAAAGCATTGGAACCAAAGATGTTACCAATCGCCATGGCTGCCTCGCCAGTCTTAATGGCTTTGAGGGAGACAATCAATTCGGGCAAGGAAGTACCGACCGCAATAGCGAGAATAGAGACGATACCAATCGGTACGGAGAAGGCATTAGCTAAATTTACTGCCATCTCGACAGTATAATTGGCACCGATGAGAAGCGCTGCCAAACCTAGCACAAAAAGACCAATCTGCTTGGCCTCGACTTTTGACTTAACCGGTTTGACTTCGTCATCACCCTCATTCTCAGTCTTAGAGTCGCTGTAGATATACCACATGTATGCTCCGAAGGTACCCAGAAGCAAAAGTGCTTCCACCTTATCAATGTATCCATCATAAATTGCCAACACAAAGTGGATGGTCGCAATTAGAAAAATTGGCAACTCACTTTTTAGTAGATCTCTTTTGATAACAACCGTACCACCGATAGTAGCCATGAGGCCAACAATCAGGAGAATGTTAGTAATATTTGATCCCACCACGTTAGCGAGGACAAGCTCTGGCGCTCCTTGCAAAACACCAGCGATTGATGAGGCGAGCTCTGGCAGGGAGGTGCCGAAGCCCACGATCAAGACTCCGATAACGTAAGGACTAAGACCGAGGCTAAAGCCAATGCGCTTTGAGCTATCGATTACCACATCCGCGCCTTTCAAGAGCACATAAAGAGAACCAGCTAGAAACACCACCCACATCAATATCTGCACCACATCCATAAAATAATTGAATTACCAAACTAATAAATCGGGGTTAAGTACCAACATCGCACCCAAGAGTAGCATCAGCACCCCGCCAATTAGAAGCGAAAGTTGGGCATAACGTCCACCATGAGCCTCCAGCTTGGAGTAGCCCCAAATCGCCAAACCAAACACCACCAAATCATCAAACATGTAGCCCAGAGTGTAGATGAGAATGTACCACTGACGTTCAAGGAAGACCAAACCATTAAGCTCAAGGATTTTGGTGTAGGCTTGCGGAATACCAATCGAGCAAGCGAACTCTATGATATTGACCGAAAAAGCAATGACCAGAATAGCAAAGACAGAGGCCAAAGTAACCGGCGCCTGAATAATCTGCTTAAATTTGTTGATGGTTTTAGACTGAGATTCAATATCAGTGATGTCACAGACTAAAGCCGCGTCCTTATTTTTGTGCCAACGCCAGAGGAAAAATGAACCCCCGCCCAGGGCTAAAAAGCCAACCAGCGGGGTGACTATTTGATCCAGAGCGACAAAATCCCAGGTCTTGTACCAGACATTAAGAATGAGGTTGTACATGACTGCCTCCGCCACCATGAAGATACTGGCCAGCAAAACCATCTTTCGCTTACTACCAGCCTGCGAGAGAAGGACTAAGAAAGTAATCAAGACCCACATCGCACAAGGATTGAAACCATCAATCACGCCTAGGATTAGTGATAGAGAGAAAAGAGAAAAAGTTCGCAGATCAACTACCCCAAAGAAGGGTAGCTCGAAAGTAAATTCGCCGGTGTCGCTTTCACACTCCAGTGGTGTACAGCTATCCCCTTCAGTAAAGGTCTGAGCCGGGACCTGATCGAGATGATCTTGAACTGACTTGATTGATGAATTAGCTGCCGCTTCGATCGCTTTCTTCATTTCCACCCCAGTCGTATTTGGTCCATTGAAACCAACAAACACCCGCTCCCCTATCACGGTGATGGGCGTTACTTTACTTATGTCATGCTTAGCAGTGACAGCTTCATAGAGGGCTGCCGCCTCACTACTCTCGATGATATTTAGATAGGTATAAGGAATTCCTTCCTCCGCCAAATATGCCTTAAGGTCACGACAATAGCCGCAATCATCCCGTCCAAACATAAAGACCGTCGACTCTTCTAAGGCCATAGTCACCTCCCCCTCTGCCAAGAGGGGTTGCCCTGGCGAGACTAAAGCCAACAGAATAAACAAACTAGTAAAGATTGATGCTAATTTCATATGGAGCTGATTATAGCAGATTTGGTATTTTGGTGTTGGAGCTCACGCCGGAATGCACCTCAGTACAGTACAAACAAGAATGTCTGAGATTATATTCTGTTATGGCCACAGGCTTCATCCTAGTCGCTTTTTCTAATCGTCTGATATCACTAATTACACTTAGATACGAAGGAAAAAATTTCTCCACCTGAGCCCAATAACGGGCACTGTGATTGAGTTCTAGTAAATGACAAAGCTCATGCACAATTATGTAGTCACGTTGGCAGGGGGCCAAAAGCAGCAGCTTGTAGTTGAAGTTGAGGTTACCAGCCGATGAGCAGCTTCCCCACCGACTTTTTTGATTACGAATGGCCACCCGCTTTGGCTTCACCCCACAAACCACCACCAGCTCAGAGAGACGGCTCAAAATCAAAGCTCGTGCCAGCTTTTGGTGTCGGTCGTAATGTGTCGGGGTCTTTTTTTTACCGAGTCTGCGGATGAACCGCTTTGTAATTCCCTTAAGCACTGTAGGCTAAAGACAACTAGAAGAAGCGGGTTTTTCTTTCACAACTGGCACCGTAACCTTCAGGATCAATCTGCTGCGGGGCTATATAATTTACAATTCCTTCTACTTCCTCATACTGAGAGGTCAAACCACTGGCCAAATAGCGAAGAAACTCAGTGACAAGCACCTTGTCTGAATTTGAGTAGCAATCCAGATCAGCTTCATCCGCTGGTCGAGTTGTCTGGTAGAAGGTTGGATTTTCTGTCAGAAAATTTAGAACCTTTTGATCAAAATTTGGCACCTGACTCGTGAATGGCAATTGATTGAACATCGAGATTATTTCATCTTCAATATCGTTTCGGTCCACCCCTCTACCGCCAGACAATATTTTAGGTTTCTTGATGAACTCACCCTCAGGACCTTGATCAAATACACCGTCTAAATCAGTTGAAACAAAATACTCATAAGTATATGTATAAGTATTTAGTCTTATACGATCTGATTCAGATATATCTTCAAATTCACGCAATAGTGATAGTTTGAGTGACTCATCTTGGTCAGTGAAAAATTCAATTGAGCCAACATCGAACCCTGGAGCCACCACAATTTTATTGATTATCGAGTCAAGAGAAAACCGCTCTAGCATTTTATTAGCCTCAGTTGAGTTCTGTACCACATAACCATCGCGAATTGGATCTCGCGCAGTCAACCAAAGCAGAGACTTTACATCACTCTCAACAACATTGTAGGTAGCTGAAATATCTTTGATTATTTCTTGGCGCAAAAAAGAAGTCTTCGAGGAGAAAACCTGTGCTTCTCTAACTCCAGCTATATCATAATTCTTTATTACGTCTTTACCTTTAATATTAATTGTTGTTTTTGCCAAATTTGTTTTTGGATTAAACTCTACCAAGATAGCCTCGAGATCAGCATCCTTGGCAGACAGCATATCTGGCGGTGGCGGAGGTGGTGTATAGCTCATCTGCTGCAAGGCGATAATTTGCTCACTAATGAGTACCAACTGTTGCATTAAGACCAATCTTTCTTCATCAGGAATATCAGGCGAGTTCATGATTATCGTCCCCAGCTCAACTAACTGTAGACTCAGCAGGGCTAATTGTTCTTCAATACTCATTTCTTGTGCCAGCGCCACTGACGATGACAGCGGGGTAAAAACAAAAGAAAAACAGAGTAAAAAGACTGTCAGTAATTGCAGGGACTTAAATTGGAAAAGCATAATGATTTATTTTATAAATTGACTTAGTAATTCAATCTTTTTCCATAATACAAGACAATAATGATTCTATCGGCTCTTATCCACGCCCAAGTAGCATAAAACCCCGTAAAACGGGGTTTTATGCTACTTGGCCACTTTTGACTAATTACAAATTAGTCTGGTCAATCTGCCAATCCAGACTTAGTTATTATCGCCATCTTCGTCTTCGTCATCTTCGTCTTCGTCATCTTCATCTTCATCTTCATCTTCGTCTTCGTCATCTTCATCTTCATCTTCGTCTTCGTCTTCATAAAGACAGACTTCTGAAGGCGCT
>JBGSWM010000026.1:0-4219 GCA_041752435.1 Minisyncoccia bacterium
TCATCGTCTTCGTCCATCGGATCAACTGGCTTGGGGTCACGCTTAGGAATGTCAGTGGGGCGGGTTTGGCTCGCGTTGTGGTTGTGGTTCTCAGTCACTACTGGCGCCACCTCAGGTTCAGCCCGCTTAGGGATGGAGAGAGAATTGAAAATCTTCCCTTTGTTTTCGACGACCGCCTCTTCTTCAGGTTCGACTGGTCGGCTAGCGGCGGCCATTGGCGCGCGTCTGGCGATATTGGTCTGCGGGTTGGCATGCTCCTCAGGGAAGCCGGTCGCAATCACGGTGACTTTGATCTCATTTTTCTTGAGCTTGTCGTCCTTGATAGCACCAAAGATAACGCGAGCTTGCGGGTCGATAGATTCGGTAATGACACGAGCCGCATCTTGGATCTCGAGCATAGCGAGGTCGTCTCCACCCGCAATGGCGAAGAGGACGCCCTTGGCTCCAGTGATAGAAACTTCAAGTAGGGGTGAGTTGATAGCAGCACGAGCGGCTTCTTCAGCGCGCTTCTCGCCGGTGGCGACACCGACACCCAGGAGGGCTGAGCCGGCGTTCTCCATCACACTGCGGATGTCGGCAAAGTCGACGTTGATGATGCCGGGCATGGTGATCAAATCTGAGATACCCTCAACGGCCTGCTTAAGGACGTTGTCACACTGCTCAAAGGCACTGCGGACAGTAGTCTCGCGATCAACAATCGCCAAGAGACGATCGTTAGGGATAGTGATGAGGGCATCCACTTCTTTCTTGAGTTCCTCAATACCCTGTAGTGCCAGACGCATACGTTCCTGACCTTCAAATAAGAAAGGCTTAGTGACGACACCAACCGTAAGGGCACCGGTCTCGCGAGCAATCTTTGCTACAACGGGCGCTGAGCCGGTACCAGTACCGCCACCCATACCGCCGGTGATAAAGATCATATCCGAACCCTTGATGGCATTGGCGATCTCTTCGCGAGTTTCCTCCGCGGCACGGCGACCCATGTCTGGGTTACCTCCGGCTCCTAGGCCACGAGTAAGATTTTTACCAATGTGGATTTTGCGTTTGGCTAGTGAGTGATGTAGATCTTGAGCATCACTGTTGATGGCAATAAATTCTACCCCTTTGACCTTGGCTGTCACCATGTGGTTGACGGCGTTTTTGCCGGAGCCACCAACACCTACTACTCGAATACGAGCAAAGGATTCTACATCTGATTTGATTTGTTCCATAACGTAAATGCTGTTTGTACCCACCCCTGAGTACTGTAAATAATAAGCCTAATCATCATACAGGGAATGTGTCCTTCTGTCACCATATTGACAGCGTTGTCTTTCGTGTGATTGTTAAAAGAGAATTTTTATGGCAAAAACTGTTGGAACCAAAGAAGAATTGAGTGCTTGGTCTGCTTGACGACACCGATAGTAGAGGACTCGCTAGTATCGCTGGCGCCCCACATACAGAGCCCATAAGCGACGGCCCAGGAAGCATCCTTGACCTTGGTGTTCTTGCCGATTTCGAGGGTCGCAGTGCGGGCGGGGAGAGCCAGAATAGTCTTAGCTATCTCGGTGACGTGAGTGCCGTTGGAGCCACCTCCAGTGAGGATAGCGCCGGCTGGTAGTAGACCATCACGCTTAATCTTTTTGAGTTGAGTGTCGATGAGGGTAAAGATGGTGGTTAGACGTTGGTCGATTATTTCGTCTAATCGCTTCTTGGAGAAGGTGGCGCTTGTCATGCCACCGCGCTTGATCTTCTCCGCTTCCTCGAGTGGTATCTTGAGGCCGAGCGCTATGTCATTGGTGACGTCGTTGGAGCCAGTCGGGAAGATCCGTAGTGAGATGGGGGTGGAGTCTTCAAAGACGACCATGGAGGTGGTCTCAGCCCCGATGTTCGTGAGGACGCAACCAGCGCGCTTCTGGGTCTTCGAGAGCATAACGAAGCTGGCTGCGAGAGGTGAGGCAATAACGTCCTCGACGTAGACCCCGACACTTTCGATGGTAGAAATGAGGTCATTGACGTGCTGCTCGTAGGTCGTGATGAAAAGAGAATCAACCTCGAGCTTGGTGCCGCGCATGCCTTCAGCGCGTCCCAGGACCTCGACGCCGTCAACCAGGTAGCGTAGAGGAATGCTATGGAGGATTCGGCGGTTAGGGATATGGTCACTGATACGGTCTTCACTGTCTTGCATGACCTTATCGAGGTCAGTGCCGGTAATCTCTGAGTCGGCTCGGGCGGGGATTATCTCACCGCGAGAGTAGGTCTCTTCCAGGCCAATACTACCGATAGCGACGTGAGCTTTTTTGACGATGACGCCAGCACTCTTCTCGGCCTGGACAATGGCGCTCTTGATACTCCGGGCCACGTCGGCTTCTTGGATGATATAGCCGCTCTTGAGACCGCGACTTTCGGCAAAGCCAGTACCAATTATCTCGGGAATAGCCCGCGCATCACGGTTTTTGGGCAGGCGCGCAATCGCCACCTTAACTTGGTAGGTGCCGACGTCTATTCCGGTGATAATATGATCTGCCATAATAAATAAATGTATCTAAACGATTTTGAACCGCTTCACGAAGCGGCGTTCGAGGGACTCCATTGTAGCGCCATGGTCGTAGCCTTTCAAATGCAGACAACCGTGGATAAATAGAAAAGCTACATAGCCATCTGCGGTGAGATTAAAGTCCTTGGCTTCGGGATAGGCCACTTCTGGACAGAGATAAATCTCGCCACAGGTGGGGGTTAAAGGGAAGGAGAGGACGTTTGGCGAGTAGGTCTTTTGGCGGTAGTCGCGATTGAGGGCGGCGGCTCGCTTGCGACCGATAAAAGCCAGAGTTAGCTCGTATGATTTACCCAAGATAGCATCTTTAATTTCCCCGTAATTGAAGGTGGGGTAGTCTTTGACGGTGCTCTCAAGCGTAAAATTTCCAGTGGTCATTATTTCAGTATGACACAGAAGAGATAAAACAAAAACCTCTCTGAGTAGAGAAGTTTTTGGTGATTACCGGCGGTAGGATTTTTGTTCTTTGATCTTGCCGAGCTTGAGAAGTTTTTCGTAAACTTCCTTTTTGCCGAGCTTCTTGAGACGAGCCATGCGGTCGACGTTTCGACTCTTGATGCGTGAGTAATAGCGACTACTGCGGACTTTCTGGATGATGCCAGCGCCTTGAACACGCTTTTGAAAACGTCGGATGACGTTAGCGCTACTCTCGTTATTATTTTTGTCTACTTGGACGTTTATTGCCATATGTGGGCAAGAGAATAACATTTTGGCCAAGTAAATGCAAGCCCAACGCTAATATTCCTGTCCCCGGCCACAGTATTTGTCCCGAGGTCCTTCCTCGGGATATATATAAATCCCGAGGAAGGACCTCGGGATTTATAACACTTAGGTCGAAGTCAGGGATTAGCTACGGACAGTGGTTTGGTTGCGCTTGAGGCGACGGACAAGCTGATCAACAGTGATTTGCTCTTGGCTGCGTTCTTGCATGTCTCGGAGGATAACCTTCTGCTCCACAAACTCCTTTTGACCAATAATCACGGTATAGCGTGCGCCACAATTCTCAGCGACGCGCAATTGGGCTGAAAGGGAATCGCTAGCGAGGTCGTGTTCAACATGAATACCGGCACGTCTTAATTCGTCTATCACCATTAAGCTGCGCATCTTAGGTCCAAGACCGAGCTGAATCACATGGACCTCAGAGGCTGGGTAACGCGGTTTAGGTAGTCGGGCGACCGACTTGACGTTCTTGAGGGTGACTACCGCACCGACAGCGGGAATACGGCTCTTAGTCTTGCGGAAAAAGTATTCGTCTAGGCGACCACCGCGACTAAGAATAACTGGTTCACCGGGAACTGCTTCACCGTAGTCTTCTATAGCAAATAGCGCGTCTGAGTAGAGCTCATGGTGACCAATCATCTTAGGATCAATCTCGTAAGGAGCTTCGCTCATGTCGAGATATTCGACAATCTCGCGAAAATGTTTGCGACTAGGATCACTGAGGAACTCAAGTGGATTTGGACTCTTATTGGCTAGTTCGTGGTCTTCAGCAATGAGTGAGAGGAGGGCAAGGTAGGGATGCTCTTTCATTAGCTCACGGGCATTGTCGGGTAAGACATCGAGGCGTTTACGGAGGAAAGTGGTGAGTTCACGAGTATAGCGAAGAGCTGATTCGCTGTCACCGAGTGAGTTTATTTTAACGATATGGTCAGTGTGACCAAGATCAGAGAGTAGGGAGCGACTAGC
>JBGSWM010000027.1:0-2077 GCA_041752435.1 Minisyncoccia bacterium
AGCGATGTCAGTAAAGAGGAAAGGGAATTTACCAAGGAGGTGTTATTTAAAGCGGCTACTGACGCTTTTAAAAAAGATAACACCAAGGGATTTTTAGAAGGACTATTAACGCCAAGTGAACAATTAATGTTAGGTCGGCGAATTTGGATTGCTCGATTACTTATCGCGGGCGAGTCGCAAGCTCAGATTGGTAAAAAATTGAAAGTTGGTCCAAATACAATTTGGAAAGTAGAGAAGTGGCTCCAGGGACAGCTGCCAGATTATGAAAAGATTTTACAGATGAGTGAAGATGAACAACTGCATAAAAAGCGCCGGCGGGCCGCCAAAGACAATCCTTATGGACTGACTGCGCTGAAACTCAAGTATCCTATGCACTTCTTGCTTTTTCCGTGGCCCAAAATTTAATCTTATCATATATGATAAGATTTTGATTTATCACCAGAAAATAAGAAATAAGGTGTTGTTAGCAAAACATCTAAACTAAATTCTATCTTTTAAACCCAATTCCATCTTTGCCCCGACGGCTTGAATTAAGGTACTTAAGTCGATTCAGTCTCCGGTTAAGAAAAACAACCCAAGAACCTTCAACTTGCTACTAGTTGTTTGTTTTCTATAGCAGAAAAGGCTAAAATTCCAGGATGAAAAAATTTCCGGACGGTTTCTATTTTGGCGCAGCGACGGCGTCATATCAGGTTGAGGGAGGAATTCTAAATTGCGATTGGGCCAAGGCGGCTAGCGAAGGCCGGGTACCGGCTTGTGGCGAAGCTTGTGACCACTACAATCGTTACGAAGAAGATTTTGACTTAGCGGTCGAGCTTGGGCATACTGCCCACCGTTTGTCAGTTGAATGGGCGAGGATTGAGCCGGTAGAGGGTCAGTTCAATCGGGAAGCGATTGAACATTATCGAGCAGTTCTCTTGGCTTTAAAAGAGCGAAAAATCATACCTTTTGTCACCTTGTGGCATTTTACTCTACCGCTTTGGTTTGCTGAGAAGGGTGGTTTTGAAAGGAAAGAGGCGCCAGAAATGTTTGCTCGTTATGCTAGCTTTGTGGTCAAAGAGTTAGGGGATTTGTGCAGCCACTTTTCCACCATGAATGAGCCGAATGTGTACGGAAGTAATGGTTGGCTACGTGGTAGCTGGCCACCATTCAAGCGCTTTTCTTTAACTGATCTGGTTTCGATCACGAATTCTGGTAAGCAGCTTGAAGCTAAGTCAGAGAGAGGTTTTAAACCGCTCTGGCTGTATTTTAGAGTGATGAAGAATCTGGCCCTGGCTCATAAAGCGGCCTATTTAGAAATTAAAAAGATTTCGCCGGAGACTGAAGTTAGTGTCGTTAAACATACGATAGTTTTTGCGGCTAACGGCAGTTTAATTAATAAAATTAAAGCCAGAATTGCTAACTACTATTGGACTGACCGATTTATGAATCGAGTGCAGCATCATTGCGACTCAATTGGTTTGAATTATTATTTTTACACCCAATTTGGCGATCGAAGAGTCTGGCGTAAAACAGATATGGATTGGAATTTCGCCCCGGAGCATATCTATGATGCGCTCATGATGTTAAGTAGATATAAAAAACCATTGTTCGTTTCTGAAGGAGGCATCGCTGATGCGGCTGATACTGGTCGAGCTGAATATATTACTAAGCAAGTGGAGGGTGTCTGGAGGGCTATTGCGGCCGGCGCTGATGTCCGCGGACATCTGTATTGGTCACTCCTTGATAACTATGAGTGGGCCCTCGGGTTTGAAAAAAGATTTGGTTTAATTGAGGTTGACTATAAGACGCAAAAACGCACCATCAGACCATCTGCTTACGTGTATAAAAAAATAATTATCGATCACGGTATAGTAGAATAAGGCTATATGTCATGGCTCGTTTTGGCGACGATGGGGCAGTTCCTAGGGGCTCTGGTGGTTTTTATTGACAAGTATATTGTCACTGATACTAAAGTTCTACCTAGACCCTTTGTCTACGCCTTTTATTCGTGTCTGCTAACAGGCTTTTGGGTAATTATTTATGCACTCGGCTATGTTCCGGGTCTGTCTGCTTTAGGTATACCAACCTTCAGTAG
>JBGSWM010000028.1:0-5745 GCA_041752435.1 Minisyncoccia bacterium
GTATCAATCTCTTCATTCATTAGCCCTGAGCCTCTAAAAAGCTCTAAACTAGAAGCACCATGCAACTCCTCTGGCAGCCAAACCACCGGTTGGCGAAGAACC
The DNA here is from genome assembly GCA_041752435.1 of Minisyncoccia bacterium. Lineage (GTDB taxonomy): Bacteria > Patescibacteriota > Minisyncoccia > Phycocordibacterales > UBA918 > OLB19. The sequence goes on from JBGSWM010000028.1 coordinate 103, forward strand.
TCTCCCAAGAGCGGGACCAAGGATCGGTTGAGCGCGGACGTCAGATCCTGCTGGGCACAAAACCAACGCCGCCCAAAGACTGATATTAAAACGAGCGCGCCGATCATTATGACCAAAAGAAAAGATTCAAGGGCTTTAATATCGGCGAAAAGAAAGCCTGCACTTAAAACAAAAAATAACAACGACCAAAGCGTGTTTTTCATATTTTGTTTATTAACTCTTCTTTCTCTCTCTGTTTCTCTTAAAACCTGCTCGGTATGCTGGGAGAAGACCCTGTTCACTTGTTCCTTCAGCTGATCTACAGTTGAAATTCGCTCTTTTAGACCAGTCATATTTTTCTACTTATCCATTTCACGCAAAACGCGAATCCGATCATCCACCGGCGGATGGGTAGCAAAGAGACTGTTAATTCCTCGACTAATCGCCTTCATACTGCCACCACCATAGGGGTCGGAAATAAATAAGTGAGCTGTCGCGTGCGAAGCGCGGCGCATTGGTTGCTGGTAGTTACTGATTTTCTCTAAGGCGGAAGCCAGGCCTTCTGGATAGCGGGTCAATAAAGCTGCTGAGGCGTCCGCTAGATACTCGCGCTTCCTAGAAATAGCCAACTGGATCATCTGCGCCGCAATCGGGGCCAAAATAATACCGACAATGCCCATAATGAGAAAAATTGGATTACGATCTCGATCTCCCCCACCAAACATCATCGCCCGAGCCAGGAAGTCAGCCAAAATAGCAACAAACCCTGCCAGAACCACCGCGACCGTCATCACCAACATATCGCGGTTACCAATATGTGCCATCTCGTGTGCCATGACCCCCTCTAGCTCATTCTTATCGAGGACACTAAGGAGCCCTGAAGTAGCCGCCACCACCGCATGCTCAGGATCACGACCTGTAGCAAAAGCATTAGGTGAAGGATCATCGACAATATAAACCTTAGGCATTGGCAAACCAGCGGTAATAGATAGGTTTTCGACAATCCGGTACAGCTCGGGTGCTTCTTGTAGAGTAACTGGCCTGGCGCCAGTCATGCGTAGAACCAGCTTGTCGGAATACCAATAACTCCCAATATTCATCAGAACGGCGAAAATAACGGCTACATAGAGAATGGATGGATCACCCAGAAACCAGCTAGCACCATAGCCAACGGCAATAACCGCCACTAAAAAACCAGTCATCAGAAACCAGGTCTTACGCACGTTAGCAGATTGTTGAGTGTAGAGAGTGGCCATTATTTAGTGAAAATTTAGTGAATTAGGAAGGAATCCCTTGCGGCGTCTCGTTGGACTTGTAGCCAACATCCTCAGACCAAACCAAGAAATGTTTGTGCTTATAACGTCCTTTTCGGAGAATATTATCTTCCCGAACCTGCTTTAAATCATCAGTACTGATATCAAGCTGGTGAATTACCTCTTCCAGAACAACCATTAAGTCAGCGTACTCATCGAGAAATTCTTCTTTCGTGCGCGACATAGCGAGTGAAGCCGCTTCCTCTTTGATCTTCTTTAACAGTTCTTGTTGAAACTCATCAGGGTCAGTAATTGGACAAATCTCGCACTCTTCGCGCTTTCCTTTAATAATGTCTGGTATATTGTCACGCACCAATTTGTTGTAATACACTCGAGTCGTTATAGACATAAGTAATCCAATTAGTCTTAGAAGGTAACCTTGACTGGCTCACGCGCCGCTTCCTCACCTTCGCCTAGCTCGAAAAAGGCTTCCGCCTTAAAATTGAACGTATTACCAACCACGTTTGACGGAAATGAATCCAGGGCGATATTGAGGTCGCGGACATTAGCGTTATAGAAGCGACGAGCCGCTTGGATTTTGTTTTCGGTATCAGTGAGCTCTGCCTGTAGTTGACTGAAGTTTTGGTTGGCCTTTAGGTCAGGATAAGCTTCAGCGACCGCCAAGAGTTTACCCAAGGAGACACCGAGAGCCGATTCCGCCCCAGCCATAGCCGTGATCTGCTCGGCTGTCACACCAGCTGGATCAACGTGGACCTGGGTGGCTTTAGCCCGCGCTTCAGTCACCGCGGCGAAGACACCACTTTCATGAGCGGCATAACCCTTTACTGTCTCGATCAAGTTAGGAATAAGGTCATAACGACGCTTAAGTTGAGTATCAATATCGGCCCAGGCTTCCTTCGCTCTTTGAGTCAATCTAACAAAATTGTTGTAAGCGTAAATACCGTACAATACGACTCCTCCGATGACGGCAATCAAAATCCAAGACATAACTAAATACAAACTTAAATTATTATAAGTAGACTAATTATATCATATTTGTGGATTACACAAGAAAAAAACCAGCTTAAGCTGGTTTTTTTGTTGTGTTCTAGAACTAACTTCAAATTTAGTACATCCCTCCGCCCATACCACCCATTCCCGCCATACCACTCATGTCAGGCGTAGACTTCTCTGGCTCTGGTTCGTCAGCAATCGCGCATTCTGTAGTAAGCAAAATCGCGGCGGCTGAAACAGCGTGCTGTACCCCAGCTCGCTCAACCTTCACCGGGTCAATAATTCCCGCCTTGATCATATCGTCAACCATAATCCCCTTAGCCGCGTCATAGCCAGCGTTACCACCAGCCTTTTTCACATTTTCTACCACCACTGCTCCATCAATTTTACCAGCGTTGATAGCAATTTGCTTGAGCGGCATCTCAAGAGCCTTAAGGACAATGTTGTAACCCACCATCTCCTCCACTCCTAAATCCTTCTTCCCAAGCAATTCCTTTTCCACAATGGCTGCTGCGCGAGCTAGAGATGTACCGCCGCCGGGTACAATACCTTCTTCAATCGCTGCTTTGGTAGCGTTCACGGCATCCTCGATCTTTAGCTTCAGATACTTCATCTCAGTTTCAGTGGCCGCACCCACACGAATAACGGCTACACCACCTGTCAATTTAGCAATTCTCTCCTCGAGCTTCTCCTTATCGAACTTAGAAGTTGTACTATCAACTTGAGACTTAAGCACCTTCACTCGGTCAGCAATCGCTGACTTTTCACCCGCTCCGCCAACAATAACTGTATTATCCTTGGTCGAAATCACTCGATCAGCACTACCCAGCTGAGCCAGTTCAGTATTCTTTAGATCGAGACCTAGATCATCAGTGATAACCTGACCGCCAGTCGTGACGGCGATGTCAGCCAAAATCTCCTTCTTTCTATCACCATAGCCAGGCGCTTTAACGGCCAAAACGGAGAAACCACCCTTAAGCTTATTAATCACCAAGGTGGCCAGAGCTTCACCTTCGACATCATCAGCTACAATCACCAACTCCTTCTTACCGGTTTGCGCAATCTTCTCCAAGAGAGGTAATATTTCCTGAACCGAAGAGATTTTCTTGTCAGTAATAAGAATATGAGCATTCTTGTACTCAGCTTCCATGCGCTCTGGATTGGTCACCATGTATGGCGACACGTAACCCTTATCAAACTCCATTCCTTCAGTTAGTTCTGTTTCAATCCCAAACGACTGCGACTCTTCAACGGTAACCACACCATCCTTACCCACCTTATCAATAGTTTCTGCAATCTTCTCACCAAGCTCAGCACTCTCAGCCGAAATGGTGGCGACTTGCTTGATTTCATCAATCGAAGAAATCTTAGTGGCCATCTTTTTCAAGACTTCAACGACATCAATCGCGGCGTGCTCCATACCGGTCCGGACAGCCATAGCATTGAGGCCCATCGTCGTTTGTCGCAAACCTTCACTCACGAGAGCCTGAGTGAGCACCGTAGCGGTAGTCGTACCGTCGCCAGCGAGTTCATTAGTCTTGGTCGCTACTTCCTTAATAATCTCAGCCCCCATGTTCTCAAACTTATCCTTGAGGGTAATTTCCTTGGCGATTGAGACACCATCGTTGGTGATGGTTGGTCCTCCGTAACCCTTATCGAGCACGACATTGCGGCCACGGGGTCCTAGCGTCACCTTGACCGCGTTGGCGACAGTATCAATTCCTCTCTGTAGCTTCTTTTTTACTTCTTCACCGTAGATTACTTGTTTTGCCATAATTATGATTGTTTATCTGATAACTAAGTTTATCTGTATTTCACACTTCCTTTACGGCTCGCCGCCAGCATATTCTCCCTTGGGGGTCGAATCTGCTGAGGCGCCTGTATAAATTCAGAATAGTCGCACGCTATGCGTGCTCGTTTCTTCATTCAAAGATACCCAAGATACTACTCTCACCGACAATAAAATATTCCTGATTATCAATCTTTACTTCATCATAGCCGTATTTTGAGAAAATCACTCGATCACCAGCCTTTACTTCAAGCGGTAGTCTTTTCTCACCATCTTCATCCCACTTACCAGGACCAACTTCAAGCACAACTCCCTGTTCTGGTTTCTCTTTCTTAGCAGTATCAGGAATGATAATGCCTGATGGTGAAGTTGTGCCAGCCTCAGCCTCAGTTAAAGGACGGACAATGACCCGATCACCCAGTGGTTTGATTGGACTTCCGCCTGTTTTTACGTTTTCTGACATATATTGTTATCTATGAATTTGAGACGAAATAATAATGGATTTTTACCACGTCAAAAATCAGTAACTCTCGCTCACGTGGTGCGGTCATTATACGGCACTCATAGCCCCTGTCAAAAAACCTAAACTTACCTTAGACGAGTATAGTTTTTTCGCGCAAACCAAAGATTGCCAGCCGCCCGCAGGACTCTGACCGCTCGCCAAATACGTAAAATACGTAAAAGCTGAGTGACTTCAGTGGTGACAGGAATTGAGGAAAATAGATTTAGCCAATTAGATTTAAAATAGGCACTTTTTGACGCATAGGAACGATTCAAGAAAAGACCCACTACAAAATCAGCCAAAAATATATAGGCAATTATGAGATCAATCGCCAGAAGCGTCTCTAGCTGGACCAAAGTCGACTCACCAAGCCATTCATATAATAGGACCCCGAGACTGAACAAGGCTAGTACAATAATCAAACTTGTATACCAGGCACTATTCTGCACCCTGGTGATAAGACTAGACCAACCGTTTAAAATATCCATAATAGTCAGATTATAACACCCAAGGTAAGTCACTTTATCACTTTTAAGTGAAGTTAAAGCAACTTGCTAGTCAGCCAGCTTTCTGGTATTATCGCACTCACATGGAAATCATACATTCAGTGCAACCAGCACTGCCGTACGTCCAAATAATTCTCTCCATCTTGCTCGTTGCAGCCATTTTGCTTCAACAAAGAGGATCGAGTTTAGGTGGTGCGTTTGGTGGTGACAACTTTAGCTCTGCCTTCCACAAGCGCCGTGGTGCCGAGCAATTCTTGTTCCAGCTATCGATCGGTCTAGCCGTTCTCTTCGTATTGGCTACCTTCGTCAATATCTTGGTCTAGTTCACCCGAATGTCTTCCAAATTAAATTAAGTAGAAATAAGGAGCGTAAAGCGCGACTATATTTTACTTAAGCAGACACAACCTTAGCTTCGACCTCAGAAGGAGAAGCTAAGGTATGTGGTCCGCTGGAGCAGTCAAACATTACTAAAAACTCCGTATTACAAACTAAAACCTATTATCACCCTAACATCTCCAGTGAATAATCATGTGCTTAAAAGCACTGTTCTTCGATTGGTGTTTCATCTTCATGCAACCAACCCGTCAGCGTTTGAGCCTG
>JBGSWM010000029.1:0-7519 GCA_041752435.1 Minisyncoccia bacterium
TTTGCACACGCGAGTCCGCGAGCGTGTCCGAGGCACATTGATTCGCTTCACCACAGAATCGGAGCGTACGAGGCAGTTTCAAGCCACCACGCGCTCCGCGCGTGCGAAGTGGGTTCGCGCAAAGGCTAATACATCACCGCAAAGCTGTATTTCTATATTTATCAACTATAATTTGGTTCGATTTTTGATTCTGATATACTCTAAGTCATGGCACATTTAAATTACTATCTCGACCTTTGTGTTGAGGCTTATATCGTGAATGAAGGGTCTGTCTTATTGCGGCTGCACGAGAAGTACAACATTTGGGCTGGTCCTGGTGGCCATATCGACCCAGGCGAAGATGCAAATGAAGCAGTGCGGCGGGAAATTTGGGAAGAAGTCGGCCTAAAGGTTGAACTGGTCGGTCCGTCGGAATGGCAAAAAATTGATACCCCAACTAATGTCGATTTGGTCCCGCCAATGTTTGTCAATCGACATAAAATAAACGACCATCATGACCATTCTTGCTTCTTGTTTGCCGCTAAGTCTCTGTCTCGCGAAGTAGAACCGCAAGCTGAAGCAGATAAAGGAGTAAGGTGTATTTGGGTGACACAAGAGCAGCTAGATGAAATGAGTAAGACTGATGAACGTTTTCGACCAGAAGTGTACCGCTATGCCTCGATGGCTCTCAAGTTGGCAGCTTAATAGATTAGTGCGCCAATGCGACACATAAGAGTTCTGATCCTTTGGGTAAAAGAGGCACGAGCGTAGCTCGCGCCTCTTTTAGGGTGGCGCCAGTCGTCAGGACATCATCACATATAATGTAGCGGGCGTTCGTTTTTAATTCTGTCTGGCTTTTTAGGGCGAAGACACCTTTGATATTAGTCAGGCGTTCACTGCGGTTGAGTGAGGTCTGGGGAGCTGTCTCGCGGACTCGCTTTAATAACTCTGCAACTTTAATCTCTTGCTTGGTAGCGCTTTCCAGAACCCTAGTCACTTGGTTGTAGCCGCGTTCGCGCGCTCTTTTGCTACCGAGTGGTATAGGTATTAGGTAAGTCTCTTTCTCAGGTAGGGTCGATAGCCACTTCTCTAAGAGGGCAGAGAGTAGTTTGGCTGCGGGTGGGTAGTTATGAAATTTATTGGCGGTAATAGCGGCATGGATGAGGGGAGTGTGATACGAAGCGAGTACCACGACTGGTGGTACCTGATCAATTTTTATAAAACGGACAAAAGTTTCTGGTTTCTCTGGACGTAAAAGGATTACTGGCTCCGGTGGAGGAGCGATGAGGTCAAAGAGTGAAGTAAAGATATCCAGCATCGTACTCATTATACGCCTGCGACATGATATTATATAAACATAAACAGTAGAGGTACTATGGCCGAAATCGCAAAAATATTTTCAACCCTAATGAGTAAGAAAGCCGACACTAGTCGAATGGTGGGTATTGATATTGGCTCGTCATCAATTAAGGTCGTAGAGATTCAGGACAAAAACCGAGTCCTCAGCCTAACTACCTACGGGGAAATCCAGCTTGGACCATACACCAACAACCCAATTGGCGAATCTGTCATGCTCGACGCCAAGCAAGAGCAGCAAGCACTGGTCGACATCTTACGTGAGTCAGCCGTGAAGGCTACGAGTGCCGTCTTTGCTATGCCGTTGGCGTCTAGTTTTGTGACGACCATCAATTTTACTGCTGAGCCAAAAGAAGATCTGGGGCCGAGGGTACGCATCGAAGCTCGTAAGTACATTCCGGTACCGATCAATGAAGTCACGCTCGACTGGGCAGAGATTAGTGAAAGTGAAGATAAAAATAATACCAAGCGCGATGTGTTGGTGGCTGCTATCCAAAATGATGCCCTGAGTCGTTTCAAGGTTTTAATGCAATTTGTAAACCTCAAACAACCACCCACTGAGATTGAATGTTTCAGCGCTATCCGGGCCGCATATACAGCTGAAGAACACCACATTGCCGTGATTGATGTCGGTGCTGTTTCGACCAAACTTTACATCGCCAAAGATGGTCTGCTGCAGCGGATGCACCGAGTGCGCGCCGGAGGAGTGATTGCCACCAAAAGAATTGCTGAGGCGCTCGAAAAGCCTTTTACTGAAGCAGAGATAATTAAGCGTAGTGTGACAAGAGACGATGCTAGCTATCAAGCGGTGGTGCGGGCGCACAATTCCTGTTATGAAAGGCCGTTCCTGGAGTGTCGGCAAGTGATTCGCGAGTACGAAGAGACCTTTGGGGTCAAGTTGTCAGCGGTCTATCTAGCTGGTGGTGCGTCATTATTTCCTACCCTGAAGCAAATTGCTGCCGACAGCTTGCAGTATGAAGTACGCTTCTTGAATCCCTTTGCTAAAGTGGCCTACCCAGCTTTTATGGAGGACATGACCGCTGATCTTGGTCCGACTTTTCATGTGGCTCTAGGGGCTGCCTTGCGAGCTTTTGAATAAAACCTTTCTATCTCCACAGGCTAGGGTTAGCAGGTCAGTCATAATGCGCGTATAATTCGCTATATGCCAGGTTCACCCAACACCTCGTTCATTCCCAAGCATTCAAGCAGCAAGACAGAACGTCGCAGCACGCCGCGACAACTCTTTTTTGGTACCATTTTAGTGCGGGTGCTTTTTGTGGCCGTACTGGTTGCGGCGGCAGGTGTCTACTTCTACGAGAGAAAGTTAGCCGGAGATTTGAATGAAGCGGTAACTAAATTTAATTCTGAAGCCAGTTTCTTTGAATCTGACGAAGCCAAGCTACAAGAAGTCTTGTCGTTTGATAAGCGTCTTAAGCAAGCACAGATTTTGCTTGATGGGGGAGTCTCAGTGTTGTCTTTGCTTGAGGCGATTGAGAATTCGACTATAGAGACCGTTCAGTTTACTAATTTGGACTATACCCGTGAAAGCCCTGAGGAAGATTCCATCTCGATAGCTGCCAACATCAGAACAAACTCATTTGATTCGACTCTTTTCCAAAGAAAAGTCTTTTATGAAAGTAGCGTTCTCGGTCGAGCACAAATCGAAGATGTGACCATTGTTAATGTACCTGAAGAGAGAGCGGGTCAAGAGGAATTGTCTGGTATAGAGTTTAGTGCCGTAATTAAGATTGATCCTAAGGACATTATCTATACCCCCAACCAAGCAGCCTCTTTTATTAGCGCTCCTGGTGTTCCTTCACCCGAACCAGTACCAGTGGTAGAGCCTGATCCTAATGTCGAGGTTGGCTTTGATAACCAAGATACCCTATGATTGGCAACTCTCTATTAACGCAAATAATTGTCGCCGCAGTCGCTATTGGCATTGTGATTACTTTTATTCAGCCCAAGCTAGCGTCTATTTCTGACATTGAGGCGCAGATCGAGACTACCAACAAAGAAATCCAAAGTGTTGAGGAGGTGAATAACACCCTAGATAGACTATATGCAGACTTTAGCTCGGTACCAGAACAAAATAAAAAGAATCTAACTATCTATTTGCCTGATGCCGTGGATGAGGTACAAGTGCTTAAAGATTTGACTGCTATGACCAGTGATGCGCGGGTAGAAGTAGGAGATCTGAGCTTTAATGAAGGTGGGGTACCCGAGGCGCAAAGCAGTGACTTGGCTGATAATCCTTTCCCTTATACTTTCTCACTAAGCTTCAACAGTTCTTATACTCAGCTTAAAGATTTCCTCGGTCGTTTGGAGCAAAACAACTATCCGTTGCAAATTCAAGAACTATCTATCACCCCAACGGAAGGTGGTTTCCTCGACGCTAGCTTTGAACTAGTTACTTATTCGCATAAAGAATAATTTTAACCATATGGAAGGTACTCTCAAAAACATTTCAACTATCCTCATCCTGGCCACCTTTGCTTTCTTAGGCTATTACCTCTATTCCCAAAATGGTAGTAATCTATTAGCTGATCCGGGAGCTGACATCTCGGCCACTCTGTTTGCTGATGTTAAGAAATACGAAGAAAGAAGAGTGATTTTAAATCAAGTAAGTCTAAATACGGAAATATTCAGTGATGAAAGATTCAGTTCACTAAAGGGTTACTCAAGGGATTATGAACTTAAACGTGAAGGACGAGAAAACCCATTTGATGTTGTACCGAGAGACATCTATCAGTCTAATCTCTAGTCGCCCATGAATCCGCTGCAACTACTAATCAGGTCTGGAGATATAACCGAAGAGAAAGCTACTGAAGTCGCCACCAAGGTTGAGGCGGAGAGTGCTTCCTTGGAGTTGTCTTTACTTGAGGCTGATATTTCTCCCGAAAAAGTTAGATCTGCCATGGCGGAATTTTACCAAGTTCCGTCTTTTGTTTTGACTGAAGGTTTTTCGATCTCAGAAGATATTCTGTCTTATATTCAAGAAGAGTCAGCCATACACTATCGGATAGTGCCGTTAAAGATTGAGGACGGGGTGCTTTGGGTGGGCGCCAATGACCCTGAGAATCTTCAAGTTCGTGAAGTTTTGAACTACATCAGTAGCAAGTATGATATGGGCTACAAGTTCTATTTCATGCTGGATCAGGATATCACCAAGGCTCATGAATTTTATGCCAACCTTAAAGGTGAGGTGACAGATGCTCTTGATACTCTGAAGTCCGAGCTCGATATAGAAATTGCGGCTGGTTCTGATTCGGCTGAGGAACAAAAAAAGGAGTTAGAGCATATCGAAGATGATGCGCCGGTGACCAAAATCGTCGCCACCACCTTACGTTATGCGGTTGATGGGGGAGCTTCTGATATTCACATTGAGCCAACTGAAAAGAAAATTACTGTTCGCTTTCGCGTCGATGGTGAGTTGGCGACCTCGCTGGAGCTACCAATCAATGTCCATAGTGCCATGGTGGCCCGAGTGAAAATCCTCTCCTCAATGCGTCTGGATGAAAGGCGGAAACCACAAGATGGCCGTTTCTCGGCTACTTTTGATGGTCGTAAGATTGACTTCCGTGTTTCTGTCTTACCAACCAGTCATGGCGAGAAAGTGGTAATGCGTATTCTTGATAACGATCATGGTGTGCGGTCCTTGGAGCAGGCCGGTATTTCTAAGCATTTGCTAGAGACGGTGCGTAAGGCTATCAAAGAACCCTATGGAATTATTCTCATCTCTGGTCCAACTGGTTCTGGTAAGTCCACTACGCTCTACGCCATGCTCGGTGAGGTAGACCGCTTTACCAAGAACGTTCTGTCCCTTGAGGATCCCGTTGAATACAATATTGATGGTGTGAGTCAGTCACAGGTCCGGCCTGAGATTGGCTATACCTTTGCTCATGGACTCCGCGCTGCTCTGCGCCAGGACCCGGATATTATTATGGTGGGAGAGATTCGCGATAAAGAGACGGCCCAGCTAGCGATTCAAGCCGCTCTCACTGGTCACTTAGTGCTATCAACTATTCACACCAACAATTCCATTGGTGTTATTCCGCGTCTTATCGACATGGGGGTGGACCCATATTTGATTGCTCCAACGCTTAAGCTCGCTATTGCTCAGCGACTGGCTCGATGTATCAATGATGGGACAGGGACTGAAGAGCCGATCAATAAGAGTACGGAGGTAATGATTGAGGAGGCTTTCAAGACTTTGCCCGAGCGTTATCATTCGCGTATTCCTAAGAATCGTACGTTGGTAAAACCCGAGCCAACTCCAGGCAACGCCACTGGTCTAAAGGGTCGAGTAGCGGTTATGGAGGCGCTTGAAATCAATGACGAAATCCAAGACCTGATTCTCCATAATGCGTCTGAAGACCAGATATACCAGGTTGCGCGCAAGCATGGCTTTATGAGTATGAAGGAAGATGCCATCATTAAGGCACTAGAACATGTGATTCCGTATGAGGAAATGAACGCCTTTGGCACTAAGCTTGGTGACGGGGAAGAGATCGAAGATTTGTTGATTCCTGTCGATAACCCCGTATCTGAAGATAAAAAAGCGTTATAATAACGGGAATGAAGATATTGTTAGTAGATGATGACGCTTTCCTTCGAGACATGTATGCCTCAAAGTTTATTAGTTGTGGTCATGAGGTTGAAGTAGCCGATAGCAGCAGTACGGTCATTACTAAGCTCCAAGGCGGAAGCAAGTTTGATTTGATTTTGCTTGATATGGTGATGCCTGGCACCAATGGTGTAGAGTTACTCAAGATGATTAATGAAAAATTCTCTGGTTTGATTGACAGTGCGATTTTTCTTTCCAATCAAGGACAGGATGAAGATATCAGAGAAGCGACTGAGGCAGGGGCGATTGGGTATATCGTCAAGGCCCACTCGATTCCGAGCGAGGTGGTTGTTAGCGTTGAAAAAATAATTGCCAATAAAGGTAACTCTTAAATAATATGGCGGTTGACTACAAAAAAGAATTAGCTACATTGATTGAGATATTGATTGCAGAACAGGCTTCAGACTTACACTTCTCAGTTGGTTCTCATCCTTTGGTGCGAGTATCAGGTCACTTGATGCCGCTGACTAAGAAGCCGATTTTGACGGACGCAGATGTGACCGGGTTTTCTAAGGTGATGATGCGGCCAGATCAGTTTGAGCGCCTCGATCGACGAGAGGAGGTAGATTTTTCTTTTGAAACATCGGAGCTAGTTCGTTTTCGTGGTAACGCCTTTTTTCAGCGCGGCCGTCGCTCGGTAGCTCTACGTCTTATTCCGAATGTGATTAGAACTTTTGAAGAATTAAACCTACCCCCAATTATCGAGAGTTTTACGCAGCGCCCGCAAGGCTTCTTTCTCTGCGTTGGTCCAGTCGGACAAGGTAAGTCGACTACTCTCGCCGCCATGGTCAATCACATCAATCAGACTCGCGCCGAGCATATTGTGACCATTGAAGATCCGATTGAGTACGTGTACACCGAGGACAAATCCCTTATTGACCAACGTGAAGTCGGGCTTGATACCCCTAGCTTTCAGTCGGCTCTTAATGCCGCTTTCCGTCAGGATGTAGATGTGATTCTAGTGGGGGAGATGCGCAACACCGAGACTATAGCGACCGCTGTGACCGCCGCTGAGACTGGTCATTTGGTCTACTCCACTCTTCACACCAACGACGCTGCTCAGACTATTAGTCGTATTATCGACTCATTTCCCGGCGATCAACAAGACCAGATTCGGGTCCAGCTCTCGAGCTCTCTCATCGCCATCTTCTCGCAGCGTCTCATCCCGCACATCTCAGGTGGTCTGGTGCCCGCTTATGAACTCCTCATCAACAACACTGCCGTCAGTAACCTGATTCGCGAGAATCGTATCCACGAGATACCAGCGGTGATTGAGACTGGTCTTGAACACGGTATGATAGATATGAACCGCTCCTTGGCTAAATTGGTCCAAGATGGTCAGATTACCGTTGAAAACGCTTTTGCTTACTCGGTTAATCCAAAAGGTCTCGAACGACTCATTTAATAGCTTTCTTAAATAATCCGCTCTCTCATATGCTCTTCAAATACGTTGCTATCGACAAAGCCAACGCCCAAAAAGAAGGAACGGTGGAAGCCGTCACTATCGACTCGGCCATCAATGCTGTGCAAAAGCGTGGTTATACGATTGTGTCGATT
>JBGSWM010000030.1:0-5939 GCA_041752435.1 Minisyncoccia bacterium
AAGAAACATGAACGGAGATGTTGGTCGGCAGGTGGACGATGCGCACGGCCGTCTCACGCTTGTTGACATTTTGGCCCCCAGCGCCACCCGAGCGGGCAAAGGTTATTTCTAAATCATCATCCTTAAGCTCAACCGCCGACAAGTCGGCAATCAGCGGCGATACTTCCACCAAGACAAAAGAGGTCTGGCGCTTGCCGTTACTATTGAAAGGTGAGATACGCACGAGGCTATGCACGCCCGATTCATTGACGAGGGTGCCATAGGCATCTTTGCCACTAATTTCAATCGTGATATTGCGATAACCATTTTGATCGTTGGCGTTACTATCGACGACGACAAAACTCCAACCCCGACCTTCGGCAAAACGTTGATACATCTCTACTAGCATCCGGGCAAAGTCTTCGGCATCATCTCCACCAGCGCCAGCGACAATTGTCATAACAGCGGGACCACGGTCATATTTGCCCTTCCCATCCGCCGCTGCTTTAAGGTCTTGGAGTTCTTTAATCATAGCCTGTGCTGCTTGTGGGTTCTGCCAAAAGTCCGGCTGGAGCATGGCCGCTTCGATTTCTGTAATTCTAGATAGGCTGTCTTCTGTCATTATTTTTTCTTTTACTTTTACTTTTACTTGGTACTTTTACTAAAACGTCCCTGATCACGGGATTCAACCTTCTTGATGCTTGACTCAAGTACTTGGTTTAATGAAAAACCTTGGAGATTGCCAAGACAGGCTAAAGTGTAAAGGATGTCGCCAACCTCATCTTCAATTGAGCATTCTTCTTCACTGGACTTTTTCTTCTTTGGTCCATGTCGGTGATTTATTTCCCTCGCCAATTCTCCCGTTTCTTCAATCAAACGAGCCAATATCTGGTGCGGAGTCCAGTATTCCCAGCCTTCTTTTTTATAAAATAAGTCAATTCTTTTTTGTAGCGGGTCCATTAGAGGTAGTATAACAAAAATTAAGACCGCCCGCAGAGGTGAGTCTGCGGGCGGGTACTACCAGGATCAAGTGGTTACCACCTCCAAAGAGGGTCTCGCCACACGGCAATGGATAAAGACATCCACCACCCACTTCGACACTAAGCATTCAGCTAACATGTCGAAGTTACGACGAAAGAACTTGGTATGGTATACACAAATCTTGCGTCGTGACTACAGATTTTTAAAGAGCGATGCCAGCCGATGACTGACCCACTTAGTGTAGCATTTTGATAGATTACAGTCAGCCTAAGCCGTATTCTACTTAAGGACCCTCAACCTCACATACCAAGCGATGCTAACGATAAGACCTATCACATGAACAATCTTCCAGTATAAAAGCCAATGAGCGTTATGTATAAAGCCGCCAGTATAAATTTCAACAATATCACTTACGCCAAAAAGGAATATATTAAGAGCACTAAACAAAACCCATGGTTTGTAGAGATTTGCCACATATCGAAAAGCTACAAATAGAAAAGCGGTATTACTAACCAAAAAACTGCCTCGTAGGTATTGAATTCAGTATAGATATCAGCGGTGGCACCAAAGGACATACTTGCAATTATACAGGTATTACAAAGCAAAACTGTTTGCTTTCTCCATTGGCAATGAAAAATCCCCCTCCGGGGATTTTTCCTGTGAGCCAATGTCCGGAATCGAGGGTCAAGTTTCTAAGCTCTCCGCCAGCCGGCGGATTGCTAAGAACTTCCTCCCCGGTCTCGTCTGTGGCCAAGCCACATGACTCCGACTGTTCGATTCGGACGAAAGCAAAACTGTTTGCTTTCTCCATTGGCAATGAAAAATCCCCCTCCGGGGATTTTTCCTGTGAGCCAATGTCCGGAATCGAACCGGAGACCTACGCCTTACCATGGCGTTGCTCTACCAGCTGAGCTACATTGGCAAATGAGAAGAAATATGGAAACTAGTTTACATACTTGCCTCGAATACAGCCAATGCAAGATTTCTCTTACATTGGCATTTCTGGTGCCCACAGAGGATACCAGATATTCTATTTAAAATAAACCCTGGATGCCGTGAGAGTAATGCATTTATGATTGTGAAGCATTTATATGACTATTTTTTAACATGTCTCTTCCACCAATATCTGGTATATCTCTGCAGTAAGTAAATCTCAAGGACAGCAGATCCTAGTATAAAAATATAGGCACTTACCGCAGAATCAAGCAGGACCGAAATCATTAACACACCAAAGAAAATATACACGGAAACACTATACACCAAGACAAGACGGATTACTGCTTCTACCTTCTGTAAAAAAATATGCATAATGTCGTAACTAAACTAATAATCCCTTGGTTCTATTTTCTCTAAACCATAACGCCGAAGGGCGTCCTCGCGGGCGAGCTTGTGCTCCACCAATGGTATCCGCTCACCCTGGAGCAAGGTGTCACCACCTAGCCACTTGGCTTGGTAGGCACCACTTTTATCATAGTTCTTAGCTTGCAATTCGGGATTGAAAATGCGGATGGGTTTTGGATCGGCGCCGACGGATGCTCCCCACTGCCAACCACCATTATTGGACGCCTCATCAAGATCAATCAAAGCTGCCCGAAAATACTCTTGACCCCAGCGCCAATCCACGCCGAGATTTTTCGTCAAGATACTAGCCACCACCATCCGGGAACGATTATGCATCCAGCCAGTCTCGGCAATTTGCTTCATAGCGGCATCGACAATTGGATAGCCGGTCTCGCCTTTTATCCAGGCTATAAACCGACGTATTGCCTCAGCTTCTTCTACCCACTTCACTGTCCCGCGAAAACGAGCCTGAAACTCGGTATCCATTAACTCCGGGTGATGAAAAAGCTGGTAGCGATAAAATTCGCGCCAAATCAGCTCAGAGATGTAGGTCAAAGCGCCTTGACTGACCCGAGCCGAAAAAGGATTATCAAACGTCTCCTCAAAGTGCTTCTGTATCAGTGCTAATAGCTGACGCGATGAAATAAGTCCCCAAGCGAGAGCGAGGCTCATCTTTGAGGTCTTGCCCGCACCTTCGGCATCAAGTTCTAGTGAGTCCCGGTTGTCTTTGTAAGCAGCTAGATCACCACTGGCAAGATACTGCTTGAAGTGCTTAGTAGCTTCAGCTTCAAAGATATACCAAGTAGTTAGTTCAGGTAAGGTCGTATGCTCATCCAGATCAATTATATGTTCCCCTACCCTAATCTGACGCGACTTGGAGAAGAGATTTAAGATAGAGGCAGTATCTAGTGATACTTGGGCCGGTAAAGCTTTTATAATTTCACTAGCCGACTCTAATCCCTTTAGCTCTGGCTTGCCGAGAGGAGTTTGCTTTACAAAGTTTACCCAGACTGATTTCTTGAATGGCGTAAAGACACTATAAAGCTTTCCTTCCTGTGAACGTGTGTCTTTAGGTACTGATAATGCATCCTCAAGGACTTCAATCATGACCCCAGCTGTCTCCATTTTTTCGACTTGAGTATAGAAATCTATGTAGACATCATCATTAACAAAAATCTTTACCTCATACTTGGACGCCATGGCCTTGAGGTACTCCGCCGCCTTTCCTCGCACGAGAGCAAACTCGGGAAATTGAGCCGCAAACGGCGGTAGTGCAGCGGCGAGAAAAAAGCGACTCGGGTAACCAAACTGATATTCGGGCGAAGCTTCAAGCATATAGTCCTCGAGGATAAAGAGGGGCAAGAGGGGTACCTGGCGCTCCCGTGCTTCTTTGACAGCGGCTGTTAGCGCCGGATTGTCCGCCAAGCGTAAATCCCGCCTGGCCCAGTAGATAATAAGTGGCAGTTTCATGTTGGTTACTATAGCAAAATTAAGCTTAGTACTGAAACTAAACATTTACGCACAAGAAAAGCCAGCTATACGCTGACTTTTTTCTGCGCGAGCGAAGGGGTTCGAACCCTACGAGTTCAGTACCCTGATTGGTTAGATTATTTCGCTGCGCTCATAATCTACCTCAATCAGGTTTCGAACCCCTTCAAAATATGTCCCACACATTTTGACATCTTCGCACACAAGAAAAGCCAGCTATACGCTGACTTTTTTCTGCGCGAGCGAAGGGGTTCGAACCCTCGACCTCTTCCGTGACAGGGAAGCGCTCTAGACCAGCTGAGCTACGCCCGCAATACCCTATTAGGTGGTCAGTATACTATACCAAAACATTAAACCACGCAACATATGAACTTATTCTGCCATTCTCCAACGACGCCGGAAACTGTCGATTTGTTCTCTCTTTCTTACTAAAAATAGGGAGGTCTCGTGACGATACATTTTCTTAGCCAAAACTAAGGCGGATAAAGTACTGAAAGTTAGTCGTGCATAGTTTTTATTTTTTGGCACATAGAGCGCCCCTCCACTAATCCCATGCTCATTAAGTAAATTCTTAAGTGCCAACATGAAAGCAGCACTACCGCTTGTAAATGTAATTTGCAAAACAAAAGTTGGGTTTATTCGACTCTTATTAATAAAACCGAACCAGACGTTACCATCTCCATCAAAGTAACCACGAATGAAGTCAAACACATATTGGCGTGGTATTTCTGGCACTAACAATTGAAATGTCTTACGAGGTGATACGCCAAGTTTCAAGAGATCCTGGCACATTTCTTTACTACCAATTTGTAAACGATAACTCTGCGACTCATTTACTTTCACTACTCGCTCAGATATTTTATGTTCAGCGCACAATGACGACCTGATCTGGTAAAGCAACTCTCTATCCGTAATATGAAAACCAAAGTAATATCCTCCCCGCTTGGTTATATCAAAAGTTCCGTCAGCCAGAAAAAATCCCAAAATATACGCCATCTCAGGGCTCCACTTTTTAAAGAACGTAGTGTCAACGCTTTTCCTGTTTACCATAATGTATCAGTATTATACTACAGTTATATTTACTAACCATTATAAGAGATGAACACGTTAAGACTCACATATTCAGCGAATATGACCGTGCCAAACACCTTCACATGACTCACTCGCCTATGGCATCGTTCCGTCCATCGTTCCCTCACGCAAGCAAAACTATTTGCTTGCTCCGTCGACACAAAACCGCCCTCTGGGACGGTTGTTTGTGTCGACGGGAGGGAACGATCCTCCGACCTTAGCTTTATGAGTGCTACGCTCTAACCAACTGAGCTACGCCGACAATGGCAAAAAGATACTACACTTTGCCTTAGTAATCAATTAAGTTTTGAGAGTATGGACTCAGCCTTGGTTATATCTTCGGGATAGCCAATAGCCAACCACATATTCTCTTCGACTACTGCGAGCGGATAAGCGTCCTTATAGCGCATGATAATCTCTGGCATGAAGTACTCATCTTTGATTGGGGTTTCAGGCGGAAAATTAAAAATATTTTTATCGAGCACCATCGGTCCGGTTGCTACCAGGTTTGATGCTGGTGAAGATGGCTTCTCAACCATATCCGCAATAGTTCCGTCAGGATTTCTTACTAGTACACCAAATCGCTCAGGATGGTCGCTGGTCGTGGAGAGTATCGAACGAGTGAAAGAGACCGCTCGCGCCAAATCCTCCTTACCATGAATATCGTCAGCAAACATAAAGAGGAAACGCCCCCGGATCAGATCTTTGACTAACCACAATGCTTTCGCCGGGCCATTAATTTCCGTTTGTTCGATATATGTCACGGGGCGACCATGAAATTCTGCTCCACAGTGCTCACGAATCATCTCTCCTTTATACCCGACAACAATAATTAACTCTTTAACCGCACTCGGCAAAGCTTCAACGATATGATCAAGAAGCGCCTTACCAGCCACTTTAACTAACGGCTTAGGCAAATCATCAGTCAAAGGTCGTAGTCTAGTTCCCTTTCCCGCCGCCAAAATTACACATTGCATAGTCGTACAAAATAAAATTAGTCCCTCGTACTGAAAACTTGTAAATCATTACTTTCCTTTTCCAGGCTTGCGCTGTTCTGTATGTGGAGCACCTTCCATCCG
>JBGSWM010000031.1:0-24301 GCA_041752435.1 Minisyncoccia bacterium
GTGCCTACGGTAAGCTCACAATTGGTGATGGTTCGACAACTACGAATGCTGGTATCCAGATTGGCTATGGTGGCATCTGTGTCGATAATGACGGCTCTTGTGTCGCGTCCACTACTGGTCGTATCACCGCGGTTGAGTACACCACGGCCAACTCCGACTTAGCGGAAAACTACTTCTCGAGCGAAGATCTCGAGGCTGGTGACGTGGTGTACCTCAAGGGTGGGCTATCGGTTGGCCGAGCTACCGGCGAGACAGCCGGTCGAGTACTTGGGGTGGTCTCCACCGCGCCCGGTATGACCCTTGGTAGTAACGACTCATCGCTAGTTAGTGGCGAGACGGCTTTCCCGATTGGTCTTTCAGGTCGTGTGCCAGTGAAGTTGTCTGACGAGAATGGTCCAGTTAAGGCTGGTGATGAACTGATGATGTCCTCTGTACCAGGTGTCGCGATGAAAGCTTCTTCTACAGGGGTGGTGATTGGTCTGGCGCTGGAAGACTTTGATAGTGCGCGAGCGTACTCAGACACATACATCAATCAGTTTGGCGAGAACATTATCGTGCCGGAGTACACCCCAATCAATCGAATTAGTGACCCACGGATTGATGATGGCTGTTACTACGGTGGTGGCAACGAGTCGGGCGAAGAAGTTTGTGTGCCGCTGGCTGCTACTACGACCAGTGCGCAGTATGATGAGGCCGATCAGTTGGCAGCCGAGGAGGCTAAAGCAAAGGCTCTGCGTGCGCTGGTGCGGGTTGATAGTGAGGCGGTAGAGATTGGTAGTGGAGAGACAGTTCAGGTGGGGCAGATTGTGATGTTCGTTGACCTCAGCTTCCGTTACCTAGATGAGACTGGTTTGGCTATGGTGTCGGCCCTCCTCGCAACCACGACTGAAGCAGAAGGGGAAGAGACGGGGACTATCTGGCAGCGCTTGGTTAGTCTGGCCGAAAACTTTGTCGACGGGGTTCTTTCCGTCTTTACTTTGAAGGCTGATAAGGTGGAGACGAACGAATTGTGTGTCGACGGGGTCTGCGTCTCGGGCGATGAGCTACGCGAAATTCTCCTTAATCTCAATGCTCCGCCAGAGCAACCAATCAGTTCTTCTGGGGGAACGGTTGAAGATGAGGAGGTTGATGAGGAAGTAGTAGAAGATGAAACTAATCCACCGGTACCAGAACCAGAGCCAGAAGTAGAAATTCCACCAGATACGGATGAAGAAGAGGAGGTGGCAACTTCAACTGAAGCAGGGACTGAACCAGGAGCTGACGAGACACCAACTGGAGATGGGTCCGAAGAGGAAAGTCCAGTTAGTGAAGATGAGGAAGGGGTTGGAGAAAGTTTAGTCGAGGAAGATCCGGTAGTCGAACCTGAACTAGAACCGGCCCCAGAGCCTGAACCAGAAGTGATCGAGGAAACGGTCGAAGAGATTACTAATATAGGAAATCCATAAACACTATGAAAAAAAACATTCACTTCATTTCCGGTTTTCCGCGCAGTGGCTCAACTTTGCTCTGCAATATTTTGGCGCAAAACCCACGTTTTCGGACCACTGCTACCTCGGGCATCATGGATGTGATTTTTGGTGTCCGTAATAACTGGGATACTTTGGTCGAGTTTCAGGCTAATCCTAACGAAGAAGCGAAGCAGCGAGTGATGCGCGGTATGCTCCAGAGCTACTTTGCTGATACGGAGCATCCGGTGGTATTTGATAAGTGTCGGGGCTGGGTTAGTTTGCTCGAGATGGCGGAGATGTTAATCGGGAAGAAGGCCAAAGTCTTAGTGCCGGTGCGTGATATTCGTGATGTCTTGGCTAGTTTTGAGAAGATTCACCGCGCTCAGTCAGCTGCCCAGCAACCAAGTTTTGAGCGCCAGCAGTACTTTGAATCACAAACCGCCGAGGGTAGGGCACAGATCTTACTCCAGCCAGATAAGCCAGTTGGCCTAGCTTATAATCGAGTCAAAGATGCTCTACGACGCGGCTTAGGTGAGAGAATGTATTTGGTTGAGTTTGAGAAGCTGACGAGTGAGCCAGCAGCCGAACTGGCTAGAATTTACGCCTTTTTAGAGGAGGAGCCTTTTGCGCATGACTTCGAAAAGGTGGAGCAGGTGACTTGGGAAAATGACGCTGTCCATGGAGTTAAAGGACTGCATGATATCCGCCAGAAAGTTCGTCCGATCGCACCACAATGGAATGAAATCCTCGGTCAATTTGCCGAGCAATATGGTCGGATGAATTTCTGGTGGCCCGAAAACCAAGCCTTTCATGATGTGTTCTACCACTGGCAGCCGGAGGTGAAATAAATTGAATATGACAAAACTGCAAACCAATTACGCTTTTATATTTCGAAACTAGACAGGAATTAAATATTATATTAACAAAGACAAAAGTAGAAAAAGCCATGACAAAAAATAGTTATCAAACAAAATATAATGAGCGAAAGACAGGGAGTGAGTCCCGCTTCTTCGGGGTGTTGCTACCGTCTTTTTTGTTAGCTATCCTTTGTTTGGCTATTTTCCTACTCCCAGCACTGGCTCCTCAAGCTGAGGCGGCGATTGGGACGGGTGGGGCGCTTTGTACGGCGCAAAGTAAGTCGGCCGGCACTTCGCTTTCTTGTTCACCAACTCTTGAGAGTTTTAATGTAGGTAATATCGCCGTGATGATTTTTGCCGGTAATAACACGGCGACAGTCGATGGTAACGATGGGTTACTTTCCTCAGTCACTGACGACAAAGGAAATACTTGGACTGTACAGCGGTGCTTCACCAATAGTCGCGGCTCGGCTGGTGCAGGTGCGACCACTTGTATCGCGACCGCTAAGATAACTACTGAACTCGCTACTTCTGCCGGCAACAACATTACTGCTAACTTTTCTTCGATTACTGCCAAGTCAATGGTGGTTAAAGAGTTCACGGTCGATTCCGGTAATACCCTGGAGATAGCCGGAACCCCGCAGGACGACGCTCGACTGACTGATCCAATAAATTTAACTATCACAGGCTTAACTAGTGGGGAGTATCTATTTTTGCGTAGTGTCGCTATAGAGAGGACTGCCCCTGGCGCTTGGACATCAACCGCAGGCTTTTCATCAACTACTTGTAACGGAACTTCAAATGGACTCAATGCTTCAAATATGGAGGTGTGTGGTGAGTATGTCATTGAGTCCAGTTCGACTGGTACCTCGAGTAACCCGACCGCTTCGGGAAATGATAACGCCTCCATTTTCGTGGCCTTGTCTGAGGTAATCATTCCAGACTACTCTCTTGGCGGTTCTATCTATAGCGATGCGGGAATAAATAAGGCGACTGGTACGAAGACGGTTAAGATAGTGATTGCTACGACTACTACCAGCGTCTTTTCGACCACCTCTGATGCTCTCGGGAACTGGTCTCTACCCATCACTGACTTTTCTGCCATTACTACCGGTACCAAGGTCTTAGTCTACGTTGATGGTGAAACAAATTTTAAAGCCAGTACTTTTACTAAGCTGGCTGATAATACGACGTCAGTGACAAATCTGGATCTCTATCACAACCGAGCAATCTTGCGCGATGAAATCGATACAGCTACCACCACTACTTTGGGTGAGTTGACCTTTTATGATGGTGCTGACGATAGTGATATTCGCTATATTTTCTCTGGCACTAGCTCAATGAATGTGCTCTCAGGAACAGAGTTGTATATTAAAGCGGGGACCACCTTCTCACCGGAAGGTACGGTGACGGTCGAGGGTAATGGTTTAGCCAACTCGACCGATGGTTCACTTTATGTCGGGGGTGTATATACTCCTAGTGGCACCACCACCTTGGCGGGGAATTTGGTTTTTGCTAGTAGCAGTACCTACTATACTAACGTCGAAGGATTTGTCTTTACGGCCACGACTACGGGCAAGTATGTCTATGCCCCAAGTAGTACTTCGCTCGGGCCGATAGTCTTTAATGGTGTTGGTGGCGGTTGGCTTATGGCGACAGCGGCTGAGGTATCTGATTTCACCATTACCAACGGAACCGTCGTCGGTCCGATTGGGACACTGACTATCAGTGGTGACTTTATTAACAATGGTACTTATATCGAGCAGGGTGGTGAACTGGTTTTTAGTGGTGCGGATTTAACTCTTTCCGGTGAGGGTAACTTTGGTAACCTGACCTTAGCAGCCGCAGCTGCAGCTGATTTGGATCTAATCACCCACGCTGATTTCAACGTTTCAGTGGTGGCCGTAGATCAAGTTAATGGCATTGTCTATTTTGGTACCGGTATTGAAGGTTCACCGACGGAGTTCGCCTCAATTTATCGCTGTGATTTAACCACTGCTTGTGACGCCTCGGGCGACTTCAGTGAAGTCTTCACTGCCTCGGCCGATAGAGCTATCTCGGCTTTAGTTATTGATGAGATTAACGCTCGTCTGTATCTCGGTACCGGCAGTGGTGAGGGAGCAATTTATGGTTGCAACTTGTCTTCTGATTGTAACGCCTCCGGCGACTTTGTCTTGGCTTATGATACCACTGAGTCAGTCATTAGTTCGTTTTTGATTGATGATGTTAATCAGGTTTTATATGTCGGGACCGAGAGTGGTGGCATCATCTACCGCTGTCTTCTCTCGACCGGTTGTGACGCCTCGGGCGACTTCACGACCGCCTACGACACGACCGAAACTAGTATCGAGTCAATGGTGATTGATGTGGAAAGGGGAATATTGTTTGTCGGCACTAGTCCAAGCGGCATCATCTACCGCTGTCTCCTCAGTACCGGCTGCGACGCCTCGGGTGACTTCACGACCGCCTACGACACAGCTGAGAACGCGATTGAGTCGATGGTGATTGATACTAGTAAAGATAGACTCTATGCTGGTGGATCAGGTGATTTGTTTGTTTGCTCGCTATCTTCTCTTTGCGACGTATCTGGTGATTTTGCTAACCCAGATCTTAGTGGTGCTGATCTTAATTATCAATCTATGGTGGTGGCTCCAGCGGGAGTATTGTTTATTGGGGAGGTTGATTTGGTGCGCTATGTCGATGTGGCTACTTCGTCACTAACAGTCCTTGACGATATTAGCGTGCAAAACCTGACCATTGGTACTTATGCCTCGGCTACTCTGCCGGCGTCGATGACGGTTGGCGGTAGCTACACCAATAACGGCACAGTGACGGCGGCTGGCACTACTACTTTCTCTGGATTTACCCAAGTAGCTACAGGGACTCTCACTGGTACCTCAGCTTTAGGGGGTGTGACTTTTTCTGGGTTAGCTAACTTTCAATCAGGTAACGCTACTTCCACCTTCACGGAGACAGGGGTAATTTGGGATACTGGCAGTAGTAGTGACGAATTAATTGGTAACGTAGTAGATGAGACCACTCTTTATACTGTCGGCTTTTGTACCGGGTGTGGTAGTGCGGGCGGGGAAGCTATTTTGGTTGCCGCTTACGATAAAAATAGTGGTGCACTCCTGTGGTCGACCACGACTGACCCGAGTACAGGTGATGATCGGGGGACTGGTATCGCGGTGGATAATACCTACGCCTACGTGTGGGGTGAGTGGTTTGACGGAGCGGACGACGCCTTGTATCTAATGGCGCTTAATAAAAGTACGGGGGACTTTGTCTGGAGTACGAGCCAAGATCCTTCTTCGGGAACAGATATAGGTGCCTCGATTGTGGTCGACGGCGATTATCTGTACGCCAATGGCGCCTGTGCTACTTGTGGAGCGGGATCGTCAGCTACTTTTTACACTGCTCAGTTTACTAAGGACAACGGTACCCTTCTTTGGTCTACCACCACAGACCCGAGTTCATCTTTGGATATTGCTACTGGTATCTATACCGATGAGAGATATGTCTACACAATGGGCTACTGCATCGGTTGCGGGGATAAGGCTTTGGCGGCGGTGTACACCATAGCACTCGTCAAGGAGACGGGGGCTTTGGTGTGGCAAAAATACGCCGACCCAACTTTTTTAAATGATTTAGGTTATCGTATAACTGGAGACGAAGACACGGTGTATGTGACGGCCTACTGTTTTGGTTGCAACAGCTCAAATAAATTTGCGTACTACACAATAGCCTATGATAAGGTTAACGGTACGGAACGCTGGGCCACCACCACTGACCCGGGTGAAGACGACCGGGCGCGGGGTATAGCGGTTGATGATGAGTATGTCTACCTGTCTGGTTATTGTACCAACTGTGTAGTCGTTAGTTCGACGGCTATCTATGTATTAGTTCTTGATAAAGCGACCGGGGCTTTTGTACAGAGTGCCAGTACCAGTGCAGCTATTGGTGAAAGTCGCGGTGAGGCGATGGCTTATGACGGACACTACTTATATGTCTCTGGCGTCTGTGTCGACTGTGGGCAATATGAAGGCGAAGCTGCTTATACGGTAAAGTTTGACAAGACAAATCTCGCGCTCGTGACGGGGGATAGCAGTCTGACTTTTGGCGCCAACGCCTCAACCAGTGCTCTTACTATTGCTGCTATTTCGACTAATATTGTCTCAGCGTCAGATCATTTATCGGTAGCCGGGGATTTCTATAATGAAAATATTTTCAGTGCCCCTAGTGGTAATTTCATAGTTGGAGGTAATTTTACAAATTATGGCAATTTCTCGGCTAACGATGGTGTGGTGAAGATAGACTCGGCTTATGAGCAAATTATTGAGATAGATAGTACGGCCTCGTCGACTTTTTATGATATTTCTCTAAGTGGGCCTGGTCAGAAGACTTTTGCGAGTATTTTTACCACTGCTTATGACTCTTCAGAGACTTCGATTAGCTCACTAGCAATCGACGCTGCAAATGGAGTTCTCTACGCTGGTGGGTCTGGGAGCAGTATCATCTACCGCTGCCTTCTCACTACAGGATGTGATGCGAGTGAGGATTTTACGACCGCGTATGATACTAGCGAATCATCCGTTGATTCCCTTGTGATAGATTCTACAAACGGCGTCCTCTATGCGGGTACAGGACGCAGTTTTGGAGATGGTGGTATCATCTACCGCTGCCTTCTCTCGACTGGCTGCGACGCAAGTGGAGATTTTGCGGTGGCGTACAATACCACTCAAGCATATATTTATTCACTGGCTATCGACGCCACAAATGGTGTCCTTTATGCGGGAACTTACTCTGGCGGCATCATCTACCGCTGTCTCCTCAGTACCGGCTGCGACGCCTCGGGTGATTTCACGACGGCGTATGATACTTCCGAAACATATATTCATTCACTGGCTATCGACGCCACAAACAACGTCCTCTACGCCGGTAGTGGCAACAGCGGCATCATCTACCGCTGTCTCCTCAGTACCGGCTGCGACGCCTCGGGTGATTTCACGACGGCGTATGATACTTCAGAGGCATCAATCTATTCGCTTATAGTAGACTCTGTAAATGGTACTCTTTATGTTGGGGGCGGCAGCGGCATCATCTATCGCTGCCTACTTTCTACCGAATGTGATGGAAGCAGAGCTCTAACTGAAGTATATGATAATGCGTTGGGTATAAACATCAATAACTTCACCATTGATTCTTTAGGTAGTACTTTGTATGCGGGTGTATCAGGGGGCAACACTTACCGTTTCCAAAACGGTTTTGACTTTGGTACCAGCGCTACTACAAGTGACCTTGTTATTGCCGAAGGCCATGCCATGGTGGCACCTATAGAAATAGAGATTACGGGGGATTATATAAATGAAGGATTCTTTAATGCTGGTGGCGGTACTACTACCTTCTCTGGTACTGGAGAGCAAACCGCCACTGGCACCATGACCGGTACCAGCGCGTTTGCAAATCTGGCGATTACTAACACGGCCGCGACGACGACTTTTGGTAGCGCTCTCACTGTCAGTGACACCTTGACCGCATTCCCCGGGACAAAGATCGCTCTACAGTCTGGGGCCACCACCACTGTAGCCAATCTCAATTTAGCAGGCTCCAGTACCTCACCCGTCACCTTTGGGGCAACAGAGACCACTTCACCAGCCAACTTTGTTTTGACTGGATCTTCGGCCGTGACTTATACCACCATTCAAAATAACCATGCCTGTGGCTCAACTGGTGGGGTGATTGATGTTTTACTGGGTAATAATACTGATGGCGGAGATACTGAATGTTGGATTATTGTTCCTAGTAATCCGCAAATTGCTATGACGGAAAGTCAAACCTTCTTCATTGGTCAGACGGCAACACCTCTTAATGTAATAACTGTTTATGATGCAATCAATCCTGTCATTACGGCGGTAGATGATATTAGGATTACTATTGCTACCAGCACCACTAACTTTCTCTGGGCCGATACTGGTTTTACTTTCCTAAACATCAGTGGCACAGCAGCCGGTAAGGTCGATTTGGTACCAACTTATACGGATGGATTTGCGACGGTAGTAATTGATGTCACTAGTGATTTTGAAAGCGAAGACACCTTAATAATTAGCGGTCTAACGGCCACCAGTTTTTCGTCCGTATCAACTACAACATCCGCACTGGCTCTACATCTAGATGGTGACAGTGTCGGTTCACCAATCGCTACTTCAACTGAGACTTTTCGGATCACTGGTTTACTGTCTGTGGTTGACCATGACGCTGGGCAAACCGATAATCAATTTAGTTGGCAAAATCAGGACGACGTAACACTCTTCTCGTTTAGCCTAGAGGCTACGGGTGAGACGGCGACTGTGACGGATATGGTGGTAACTCTCAGTGGTCTACAAAAGATCGACGGGACAAATATCTCTGACTTTAAGCTCTATGAAGACATAAACAGTGATGGCGAACTCGATGGTGGAGACGCCTTAATCGAGAGTGGTGGCATCCTAAATATTAATGGACAGTACGGAGCTATCACTTTCAGTACCGATGTCTTGGCCACTACTACGACTAACTACATTGTAACTGGTGATACCACGGCGATCACAAACGGAGCCGCTGTCTACTTCTCGCTACCGGCTTTGGGAGTGTCGGCGACTGGTTCAATCTCAGGCTCAGACATCACGGTGTTGAGTACCGTGACTAACATTCAGCATCTACGTAATAACAGTAGTGGCGGTGGTTCAAGCCAAATCGGTGGCGCGACGCCACCGGGAGCTACGACCGAGACGGGCGGGGGAAGCGGTGGTGGTGATGAGGTGGGGCAGGAAACAGATGGTGACAATATTGCTCCGGATGCCGACTTCTACGCTCCGACCGGTACAAGTACCCCAAATCAGTGGACTAATCCAGAGAATGTCTATGCTTCTGATGGTTTGGCGGCCACGGCGGCGACGAATAATTATGAGCAGACCTTTATCAACTTTGGCTTCAATATCCCGGGCAGCAACGTCATTGATGGTATTAGTGTCAAGCTCGATGCGTCTGGTTCAACGGCGGCAGGGACAATCGATGTCGCTCTGTCTTGGAACGGGGGAAGTTCATTTACTTCGGCTAAAGCCACCCCAACGCTAAGTGATAGCGATGTGGTGTACACGGTTGGTGGTGGAGCGGATACTTGGGGCCGCAGCTGGTCGGCGGGTGAGTTTGCTCCGAGCGAGTTTATCCTTCGGGTGACAGCCAATACGAGCAGCAACACGCTACTTCTAGACGCCCTTGAGGTACGTGTCTTCCACCGCGCCGCTGGTGGAGGTG
Source organism: Minisyncoccia bacterium (assembly GCA_041752435.1). Classification (GTDB taxonomy): domain Bacteria; phylum Patescibacteriota; class Minisyncoccia; order Phycocordibacterales; family UBA918; genus OLB19. The sequence goes on from JBGSWM010000031.1 coordinate 9,599, forward strand.
GCGGGGGTGGGGGAGGAATAATCTAGGGGAATCTTGGGGGTGAAGAGGTAAGATGTAGTTCTTTCGCGCTCCCTGATGTCGCTTGTCAGGACACATAGACTATTTTCTCCCCGTGAGGTCGAAACTAGTCTTGTGTCCGGTCCAGCGATTTGCCCTAGGACGGGGCAAATCGGGACGTAACTTCGCAATAATCGCTACGCTCATTTGCTCATTTATCCCTTGGGGGTCGAATCCAGCTAAGCGCGCATCATCACATCGGTGTATATATGTAGTTTGACCGCGTGTTCCAGCGATTTGGTCTAGGAATGACCAAATCGGGAACTAAATTCGCAATAATCGCTACGCTCATTTGCTCATTCATCTGCTTAAGTTATACACAAATAGAAGAAGAAAAGTAGTAAAAATCAGTTTATTTTTGCTAAAATTACAGTTAGAAATTAATTATTAAAAAACAGAGTATGAACACACAAAATATTATTAAAGCCTCAAGTCAAGCCTTCATAGCGGCTGTCTTGGCGGTGCTGTTGGCGGCTGGCAGTTTCTTCTTGATTGAACCACAGGTCGGACAGGCGGTTACGAGCGGTCCGTTCACCATCACGACTACTATCACTGACGAAATTTCTTTCTTGGTGGGAGCAGCTAATGTGACTGCCACGGGTAGTATCAACGGTATTACTGGTGGTCAGGCCAATGGATCTACTACCGTATCAGTCCGGACCAACAGTAATACTGGCTACACTATGTCCATTGCTTTCTATAACAATGGAACTGACAACGCTATGCTCGGTAACAATTCGCTCAGTCAATCTATCCGTGACTACCCAGCCTCTAGTACTGAGCCAACCTATCTCTTTGACACCTCAAGTACATCAGCGGTCTTTGCTTACACTGTTAGTGCTCTAGACGATACAGATATCGCTCGCGCTTTCTTGGATAATGGTATCGGTGCCTGTAATGAACTAGCCGGGGCTTATACAGCAGATCGTTGTTGGATGGAACCGCAGGTGGCGGGCTATGAGATTATCGATCGAACTTCGTCAGCTCCAACCGGTGCTACAAGTACCATCAGTTTCCGTATCCTCGTTCCAAATAACCCAGTACCAGGACTAGTAGCTGACGTTTATACGGCTACTGCAACCTTGACGGCGGTTAACCAATAGAGGTATTGTAGTCAAAACTATGACTACAAAGTGTGTTCAAACAGCTCTGTTGAAATTGCTTATAACCTTAGCCAGCTTTATTTTGCTGGCTAATGTTGTTTTAGCTCAGGGAAATACCCCTGAAGCGTCAGCAGAAATCGCGACGACGAGTGTAGAAGCTAGTGTACCGGTGGTGGTTGAGGCCGCGCCTTGGTTTCAGGTTGAGCAACTAATTGGTGACAACCAGGCGGTGGGCGACTTCGTGGTCGGTCCGGGACGAGCGGAGATTGAGGTCTTGCCGGGACAGACAGTGACCTATGAAATATCAATATCAAATCGGATTAGTGATGGTCGGACTTTTGAGTTGTCGGTTGAGGACGTGGCTGGTTCGGCTGATGGTTCACAGGCCGTAGTCTTGCTGGGCGAAAGTCGTGGGCCGTACACGGTTAAGGACTACATCAGTTTTCCGAGTAATACCTTTAAGTTGGACTTGGGGGAGAGAGCGCGTATTCCGGTAACTATTTCTATTCCGCCTGACGCTGAGCCGGGTGGCTTCTATGGCAGTGTGCTCGTCTCTACCCTTAAGGAGGAGGAAGAAATTGCGGCCAACGCTATTTCTCGGTCACCAATTATTGCTCGAATCGGTACTTTGTTTTTCATTACGGTACCTGGTGAGGTACAGAGGAGCGGTCAGGTCAAAGACCTCTCGCTTCTAAACGATCAGTGGTGGTATGAGTCGGGTCCGATTAGTCTTGCTGTTACCTATGAAAACACCGGATCAGTCCACCTAAATCCTTATGGTGAATTGCGTATCAAAAACTTTTTTAAGGAAGAGGTAGGTTTTCTGGAACTAGAACCATGGTTTGCTTTACCGAAGTCACTACGTTCGCGGGAAGTGCGGTGGGATAGAGAGTTTTTGTTTGGTCGCTATGTGGCCACGGTTTACATCAACCGAGGCTATGATGATGTGGTTGATGAAAAGTCGATAGTTTTTTGGGTATTGCCGTGGAAGATTGTGGGCGGAATCTTCCTGATAGTTTTCTTATTTGTTTTCTCGATTAGAGCCTTCTTCAAGAATTTTGAGTTTAAACGTAAAACGTAGTTACAGTTTATGGTCCCTTGTTCTTTCATCCGCCTGACTCTTCAATCCCTGGTCACGACCGGACTGCTCTTGCTGATGATAGTTGTCAGTGAAGCTCAGGTAAGGAGTAGTTCAAACTACCGACTGGAGAGTGATAGCGTCAACTTCGGTGGTGGACTAGCGACTTCTACTAACTACAGCCTGGAGAGTACGGCTGGTGAGATAGCGACTGGTCCTTCTGACAGTGCTACTTATAGTTTGCGAGCTGGCTACCAACAAATGCAAGAAGTTTTCATTAGTCTGACCGCCCCGGCTGATGTAATAATGACACCAAACATTGGCGGTATCACGGGCGGTACGGCTAATGGATCAACTAGCGTGCTAGTGTTGACCGATAGCCCCAGTGGCTACGCCTTAACCTTGGTAGCTGAAAGTGCTCCGGCGATGCAGCGATTTGATGGGGAGAGTATTGCCAATTACGCACCACAAGCTGCCCCTAATACTGATCCAACTTTTTTGACGACGGCGAGTGACGCGCATTTTGGCTTTAATCCTGAGGGTGATGATGTAGTTTTACGTTATCTAAACAATACTACTTTGTGTGGTGTCGGAAGCAATAGCACCGCCTTGATGTGTTGGGATGGAGTCTCGACTACGCCGCAGACGATTGCTAGCGGCGCTGCCAACCAGCCGTCGGGTGCGACGACGACTTTATATTTCCGAGTCGGGGTAGGAGGTTCGGTAGTGGTACCGGCTGGTACCTATGTAGCAACCACGACCCTAACCGCCCTGCCACTATGAGTTCGGGCCTAAACAGAGTAATTATTTGTTTGGCGCTACTTTTTTTACCGAGTCTGACCCTGGCGGCAACGGATGATTTTACAATTAGAGCTTTTGTGGGAGATGATGTGACTGCACCGACCGTACCAGTGTTGGAGTCCGTGGTACCGATCGCCTCATCACAGATCGATATTGCCTGGAGCACTTCAACCGACGATTGGATTTTTGGTGGTTATGTTTTGTGGCGAGACAATTTGCCGATTGCTACTACTACACTGACGAGCTACAGTGATACTGGGCTGACGCCAGAGACTTTGTATGCGTATACGGTCTATGCATTTGATGAAGCGGGTAATATTTCGGCCACCTCAAGTACTTTGTCTACGACAACTCTTGGTGTGCCGGTGGTGGCGACCAGTACACCACCAGTCGATAGTCCCCCCTCTGGGACCAGGGTGGTGACGCTCAAAAGTTTTTTGCTGGAGGAAGATAAGACTTTTGCCTGGCTGACTTGGGAGACAAATATGGCTTCCCGCTTTTCACTGCGCTGGGGTCGAACCGATGCTTATACCGGAGGCTATATAGAGAACGAAACTTACTTGATGGGACATCGGACAAAAATTTCTGACCTGGAACCAGGTACGGTGTATCAGTATGAGTTAATCGGCTACACGCCAACAGGTATTGCTGTTAGCTTAAAAAAAGGCGATTTTACCACTCTCAGTCAAGATATAAATCGAGTGGTGCCAAACGTCGAACGACTAACGGCAGCGGTGGAAGGGGATGATGTGGTTTTGAATTATATTATCCCGCCAACTGAAGTCGGGGCAAGGGTACGGATTGTGCGTAGTCATCTTGGTTACCCGACCGACTTATCTGACGGGGCGATTATCTATGAGGGGGCAGCCAGTACTTGGCGCGACCCGGGGGCGCTAGTTAATTATGAAAAACAGTACTACACAGTTTTTTTGCTAGGCAGTGACGGTAGTGTATCCTCTGGCGCGGTGGTGGTGGCGTTAAAGTTGGGGGTGGTGGGTATCCCGGGTGAGCCAGGCAAGTCAGTCGCTACTTCAACTGAACCTGGTTTAAACCAGCCCCCAGAAATAATTCTCAGCCGACTGACGGAAAATAACATCATCATCAAGCAGGGTGGAAAACAATTTTCATTTATTGATGAAAGTATAAGCTTATCTTACTCTCAACCTTTTACTATTTTAATTCCCAAGACGGCTTTACCGGAACATCTAAAGTCAATTATTGTTACCTTGCTTGATCCGACCGATCAGCGTCGTAGCTACACTTTTTTACTCCGAATAAACAAATCCGGTACTGCCTATGAAGCCACTATTTCCGCCCTTGATGTAGTCGGTGTGTCGCGACTGCAGATAGAAGTCTATGACTTCAAACAGTTGGTGATTGGTCGCTATCGTAAACAAATAGATTTTGTTCGGGAAGAAAAGGTCGAAGCTGAAGTGGTCTTTCCTGATTTACTAATTGAACCATTAAAAGTAACGGGGGTGATTACTCTTGGACTAGTCGGTCTCGGCTTTATTGGTTGGTTTCTGTTTATTTGGCGTCGTCGGGCTGAGGATAAGAACTAGTGTCCTTTTCTGCGTTTATCGCTATAGTATAAGTAGTTATAATTTAGTATAGACTTTAGAAATATATGATTCGTGTAGCAATTAATGGATTTGGTCGGATTGGTCGGACCTTCTTTCGTCTCTCGTACGGCAATCCAAATTTTGAAGTAGTAGCAGTCAATGATCTTGGTGATCTTGATAATCTAGCCTACCTCCTCGAGTACGATTCTGTCTATGGTCGCAGTCCATTTTCGGTCGAGGTGAAAGATGGAGCGTTTTTAATTCAGGGCAAGCCGGTGGCATTTGTGCAGGAAAAGGAACCAGCTAATTTGCCGTGGGGACAGATGAAGGTCGATGTCGTAGTGGAATCCACTGGCTTCTTCACGACCTTTGAAGGATCAAAAAAGCATCTTGATGCCGGTGCGAAGAGGGTGGTTATTTCTGCCCCCGCCAAGGGTGACCCAGCGGCGGTAGGGATAACTGGTGCGACGGTGTTGATGGGAGTAAACGAACAAGAGCTCGATACTTGCCAAGTGACCTCAAATGCGTCTTGTACTACTAATGCCACCAGCCCACTCATTGCCGTCTTGAAAGAAGCAATCGGAATTGAGAAAGCTGTTTTAAATACCGTCCACGCTTACACCGCCTCACAGTCACTCGTCGATGCCCCGAACAAGAAAGATTTGCGCGCAGGCCGAGCGGCAGCTCTAAACATTGTCCCGAGTACCACCGGAGCGGCCATTGCGACTACGCTAGCGCATCCAGAGCTCAAAGATAAATTTGATGGGATTGCGATGCGAGTACCAGTACCGGTCGGGTCAATCGTCGATGTGACTTTTATTGCTACCCGTCCGACGACAGTCGATGAGGTTAACAATGCTTTGATTGCCGCTGCTCAAGACGCGCGTTGGCGTAATCTATTTGCGGTGACGAATGAGCCGATTGTATCGACTGATATTATTGGTTCAAGAGTTGGTTCAATTGCCGATTTGTCCTTCACTAAAGTAGTGGGAGGTAATCTGGTAAAGGTATTGGCCTGGTATGACAACGAAACTAGCTACACGCAGACTTTAGTGGAGCATGTTCAGGCTATTGCCAAGCGTCTGGGCTAAAAACTATGTCATTGACCCCTGACTATATTCCAACCAAAATCCACCTCGCTACTGACCATGCTGGTTTTGCGCTGAAGGAAGAGATTAAAAGTTGGCTTAGTCAAAGTGGTTTGCCGGTAGTAGACCATGGTGCCAAGACCTTTGCGGCCGAGGATGATTTTCCTGATTACATCTCATTAGCTGCCAAGGCGGTTGGGCAAGCCAATGAAGGGGAGTGGGGAATTATCTTTGGTGGCTCAGGTAATGGAGAAGCGATGATGGCCAACCGCTATCCGGGTGTACGAGCGGCTGTGTACTATGGAGCCAAGCCAGAAATAGTCAGCCTCTCACGAGAACACAACGACGCCAATGTACTGTCTATTGGTGCCCGCTTTGTTGGCGTCGAAGAAGCCAAAGAGGTTATTAATTTATGGTTGAAGACAGTTGTCTTGGCCGAAGAAAAAAGAATTAGGCGTAATCAGAAAATTGAGACTTACACTAAGGCGATGCGAAGTTAAATATTTATGATACCAATAGTTCCCGCTATAATACCCAAAACAGAGTCCGAGATCTTGAGTATTTTACCGACCCTCCGCTTTTCACCGGAAATCCATGTTGATGTTGTAGATGGTCAATTCGTACCTTTTACTTCCTGGCCCTATGAGCCGGCTGGCGAACCTCTTCAGGTTAAGGCTATGACTGACTCATTCACCTTGGAAGTAGATCTAATGGTAAAAGAGCCTTTATTGGCTGCTGAAGCCTGGCTACAAGCCGGGGCCGATATGTTGGTCTTTCACATCGAGACTATTTCGCTGGCCGATTTCACCGCTTTTGTTAAAGCCGAGCCAAACGTAAGTTTTGGTATCTCGGCGTTGAATGATACTCCGCTAGAGGATTTGCTAGCTTACGCCGCGGTAGCTGATTATGTGCAGCTGATGGGAATTGCTAAGATTGGGGCGCAAGGCCAGGGCTTTGACGCTAGAGTTTTGGCTAGAATTGCGGCGGTTAAAGAAAAGTTTCCTCAGCTGGCGATATCAATTGATGGAAGTGTAAATATGGAGACCGTGAAGCGGCTAAGTGAGGCGGGGGTCAATCGACTGATTTGTGGCTCGGCAATTATCAAGGCGCCTGATAGAGAGCAGGCCTATCGAGAGTTAAGGAGTTTAATTGCACGGAACTAACACCTAAAGACTACAGTCTTTAGGTTATGACTGCTATACTCAAAGAGAGATATGCATTACATTTCATCACAAGAAGTTAAAGATTTAGAACTAAAGGCTAACTCAATCCGGCAAAGCATCATTGAGATGCTGGTCGCGGCGGGTAGTGGCCACACGGCTGGTCCGCTCGGGATGGCAGACATTTTTACGCTACTATATTTTAAGGTTTTACAACATGATCCGAAGAATCCCGAGTGGGAAGAGCGAGATCGTCTAGTCTTGTCTAATGGCCATATCTGCCCCGTCTTGTATGCCACCTTGGCTCACGCTGGGTATTTTCCGATTGAAGAATTACTGACTTTACGAAAGTTCGGCTCTCGTTTGCAGGGCCATCCGCACCGCGAGGCTTTGCCGGGAGTTGAGACGAGTTCAGGTCCGCTTGGCTCTGGTCTCTCCCAGGCGGTAGGGATGGCGCTAGCGGAACGAATGGACAATCCCTACTCCTCAAAATATATCTATTGTTTGGCGGGAGACGGCGAGCTTAATGAAGGGCAGATTTGGGAAGCGGCGATGCTGGCTGGTAAGGAAAAGCTGCACAACTTAATTTTGATTATTGATCGTAATGGTATTCAGATTGATGGTTATACCAAGGATGTCATGCCGCTTGAGCCGCTCTCAGAGAAGTTTGCCGCCTTTGGTTTTGATGTTCAGGAAGTCGATGGGCACAACATTCGTTCAGTGAATGATGCGATTGGTAAAGCCCAGGCTATCTATAGTCAGCCCTCGGTGATTATTGCCCATACGATAGCTTCAAAAGGGGTGGATGTGTTTGAGCGGGATTTTCGTTGGCACGGTAATCCACCAGGAAAGGGGCCAGAAGATCGAGTGCCAAAAAGTGAGCAAGCAAAAGTGGCTCTTGAGAAACTACGCACTCTCGCGGGGGTAATCACTAAAGATAAAATTTCGTAGTCTGCATATGTTAGCTTTACACATAGATAAAAAATTTAATACCAAGGAGATGAGTCAAGTACCGAGTCGCAATGGCTACGGTGAGGGTTTGGTGGAGGCTGGTAAGCGAGATAGTAGAATCGTGGCGCTGGCGGCCGATCTAACCGAGTCAACCCGAACCCTACCGTTTGCTGAAGCTTTTCCTAAGCGCTTTGTGCAAGTCGGCATCGCTGAACAAAATATGGCTTCAGTTGCTTCCGGTATGGCGGCCATGGGTAAGATACCTTTCATCGCATCTTATGCGATGTTTTCTCCGGGTCGAAACTGGGAACAGATTCGCACCACGATTGCTTATAACAATAGCAACGTCAAAATCATTGGTGCCCATGCCGGTATCTCCGTTGGTCCTGATGGAGCCACTCACCAAGCAATTGAGGATCTGGCGATTATGCGGGTGATGCCAAATATGATAGTGATTGCCCCGGCTGATGTGCATGAGGCGCGCAAGGCGGTCTTGGCGGCGGCCAAACACGAAGGCCCTGTCTATATTCGGGTTGGTCGTAGCAACACCCCAGTCGTAACAACCGAAGAATCTCCGTTTGAGATTGGTAAGGCAAGCGAAGTATTTAGTAAGAGTGTCGAAGGTGAACGAAGTATCGCTCTCTTGGTAACCGGAACTCTGTTGTATAACGCTATTGCCGCCGCTGAAGAATTACAAAAGATGGGTATTCCAACCTCAGTATTACATCTACCTACTATCAAGCCACTGGATACGGAAGCATTGCTTAAGATAGCTAAGACCCATACGGCTTTAGTGACGATTGAAGAGCACCAAAAAATTGGTGGACTCGGTAGTGCGGTCACTGAGTATCTAGGCGAAGCCTATCCGACAAAAGTCGTCCGAGTGGGTATTGATGATGAGTTCGGTCAGTCTGGTGAGCCAGAAGAGCTCATGGTTCATTATGGTCTTGATACGCCAAGTATTGTCGCCGCAGCCAAACGAGCAATTGGAGAGTAGGGGCAAATAAGATAAAAGCGAACAACAAAAAAACCGGCCTGTGGCCGGTCTTTTGCTGGTAGAAGTAGCAAGCGCCTCCTTTGCTCACTCAATCATTTTTGCCTCGTACTCAACCGGTCGATTGGCTAGATGTTCTTCTAACTTTTCTCGGGGCAGCAGGCCAGCTTGAGCGCCGATATACTGAACAACTGACATGGAGTTAACTGGACCCCAGGTGAGAGCCTCGGCCGGTGTTTTGCCGAGGGCAATAGCGGCGGTGAAGGTAGAGGCAAACGAGTCGCCGGCACCGGTCCGATCGACTGGCGGCTTAGGGTCTGGGTACATCGGCATAAACCAGGCTTGGTCGTGTTCATCTACTACGTAGGCGCCGTTTGGTCCATCAGTAATAACTGGCAGGGTTGGTCCAAGCTTCTTGAACTCGCGCAGCAGGGTGGGGACATGTTGTTCCTTGGTGCCGAGGATTTCCTGAGCCTCTTCTTGGTTGCAGAAGAAGATTTCAGTCACGGCGTAGAGATCTTTGAGAGCTTCGTGACCAAGCTTGATCTGGAAGGTGCCGGGTTGGAAGACTAGCTTGGTATCGTTGTTCTTAACGTACTCAGCAATCTCATGGTGGAAAGGAACGCCATTTTCACCAATCGAAGAGAAATATAAGTAGCGGGGAGCTTCGGCAAAGTCAGGGAGTGAGTAAGGAAAGACTTCGTGCTTGATCAGAATAGTGCGCTCTGGGCCGTAGCGCAAAACATAGTGATAATTGGTCTCCTTGCCCTCATGCACTTTAACGTACTCAGTGTTGATGCCTTCTTGGCGCAGAGCCTCAAGACAGTCCTTGCCATAGCGGTCGTGACCGAGGTTGGTTACGAGAGCTGTCTTAAGACCTAGTCGGTGCGCAGAGACAGCGGCGTTTGGTGAATTACCAACGGCATTTATCACTTGGACATTATCGTATGGTAGTTTGCTCCCAAACGGCATATGTAAGGTGTAACGGCCGGTGTCCATATCTTGGCTCACATCAGCCGCGTCCTTATTTAGTTGAATAAAGGCGTCGACTACGATGTCGCCGATGGCAACAAAATCATATTTTTCTGACATATATAGACATTGTAACACTGGGTTAGCTCACACGGGCTTAGTTTGAGGGCTGTTTGGGGAGTACCGCAGGTAACTAAAGGAGACTGCCGTGAGCGCATTGCTAAGGTGAGTGATAATTCTATGTCGCTTATTGCCTGGTCAATCGTTTGGTTGGGTTCGAACGCCGGAAGAGAATCCCGCTGTAGCGGCCAGTCAGAAGGTATGCTATCTTTGTCGGATATGACAGTAACATTGCCAATCAAAGAAAGAAGTAGCGAAAATAATAAGACCAATCAAAAGGAGTCCATACCAGCGGTCGTCTACGGTCCAAAGCAGACACCGGTCTCGGTAGTAGTTAATCGTAAGGAATTTGAAAAGCTGTTTAAGGTAGCCGGTGAGTCAACCGTTATTGAGTTGACTGGTTTAAAGTCGCCAATCAGTTCACTGGTTAAGGAAGTGACCTTCTCACCTTTGCAGGGGGGAATAATCCATGTTGATTTCTATGCTCTAGAGTCTGGTAAAGAAATTGAAACTCATGTGCCGCTTAGTTTTGTCAACGAGTCTCCAGCCGTTAAGTTAGGAGCTGTCGTTAATAAGGTGATGCAAGAGGTCATGGTGACTTGTCAGCCGGCTGATTTGCCAGCTCATATTGATGTTGATTTAAGTCTTTTGACGACTGTTGAATCGCAGATTCACATCTCGGATATTGTTGTCCCTAAGGGGGTGGTGATAAAAGAAGACGGTAAAAATGTCGTTGCTATAGTAGAGATGATTACTGAAGAGGTAGAAGCCGCGCCGGTTATGGATATTGCTGATATTCCGGTGGAGAAGAAGGGTAAGGAGGAGGAAGCTGCCGCTGCCTAGGTCGTTCGCTCTGACTAGACAGAAACACAGGCCTTTGGTCGAATTGACCAAAGGCCTGTGTTTGTGGTTGGGGTTTGGTATAATAATAAGACTTATGAAGAAGTTTTTGGTTTTTGGCTTTGGGGTTACTTTGGTATTTTTAACTGGAGTAAATTCATTACAGGCCGAAACAGAAACCGAGCGTCGCGCGCGCCTCGAGGCTGAACTACAAAATGTCGAAAGACAGATTCTCACCCAGAGCCGTTTGGTGGAAGATAAGCAGCTTGAACGTCAGTCTCTCGAGCGTGACGTTTCAATTATTGAGGGACAAATTAAAAAGGCTCAACTTGGTATCCAGGCTCGGTCAGTAGCGATTATGCAGCTGTCAGATCAAATAGAAGAAAAGACGATTACCATTTCTATTTTGGATGATAAGCTAACCAAACAAAAAGAATCACTCGGTGATTTGATTAGAAAGTCGGTTTTGCTCGAGGATTATTCTTTGGTAGAAGTCATGTTGAGTAAGCAGAATTTTTCTGACTTCTTTACTGATGTGGCCAATTATCAATCGCTCAAGGAATCTTTAAATGAATCGTTGACTATACTTGAGGGTATTCATCGGGACACCTTAACCCAAAAAGACTTGCTGGAGTCAAAGCAGGGGACAGAGGCTGAGATGAAGAGAATCCAGGAATTGGAAAAAATTGAAATTGAGCGACAGGAAAAGGAAAAGGAAAGAATTCTGACGGTTACTAAGGGTGAAGAAAGAGTCTATCAGCAACTCTTGGAATCCCAGCAACGCACGGCGGCTCAGCTTCGTAACGCTCTGTTTCAACTCCTTGGTGGAGGGGGAGGTATTCCATTTCCTGAAGCGGTCTCACTCGCGCGCTATGCGGAAAGCCAGACCGGGGTAGCCGCCTCACTTATCTTGGCCATTTTGGAACAAGAGACCAACCTTGGTTCTAACCTTGGTAGCTGCTTGTATAGTGATATGCGCGGCGGTAAAGCAGTGATGCACCCTGATCGAGATGCTCCCGTCTTCTTGGCCATTGCTGCTGAGCTGGGCTTTGATCCTGCCACCAGATCCGTTTCCTGTCCGATTGTTAGTAACGGCGAGCGCTATGGTTGGGGTGGAGCCATGGGTCCTTCGCAGTTTATTCCTTCCACTTGGGCGGTTTATGGCGGTATTGTCAATCGGGGTAGTGGCTGGGTCTACAGCCAGTCTGATGACGCGATTAGACGGATGAACGGCAGTGGTTTACCGGCCAACCCCTTTAATAATCGGGACGCTTTTTTGGCGACAGCCTTACTCCTTAGAGACAATGGCGCCAATGGCTCATATGCCGGGGATAGGCTGGCGGCTTTGCGCTACTACGCTGGGTGGGGTGGAGCTAGTAATCCCGCTAATGCCTTTTATGGTGACCAGGTCATGAATCGTAAATCCCGTCTTGGTCAAGAGATGACTGTCCTTGGTGGAGGTTAAAAGCTTGCTTATTTATTCAGCTTTGGTATAGTACGAGCCACATATGAAAGCAGACATTCACCCAGGAAATTATCGTTTAGTCATTTTTGAAGACAATTCAAGTGGCGAGCGTTTTCTACTTGGCTCAACAATCGAAACCAGCAAGACCAGTAAGTGGACAGATGGAAATGAGTACCCACTAGCGCACGTTGAAATCTCAAGTGCCTCGCACCCATTTTATACTGGACAGGAAAAAGTCATGGACACAGCCGGTCGGGTTGAGCGCTTTAAGGCTCGCGCCGCTAAAGCCAAAGGGACAGCTAAGTAACCAAGGAATCCGCCGAGCACGTACTAAAGCTCGGCGGATTTTTGCTGGGACAGTCTCTGCGGTACAATAGAAATATGGAATACCAAGACTCCGAATTAGAAAATTTTCGCACCAATCAAAAAACGCAGTTTTTGGCGAGTCAATTTGACGAGCTTAGTGTAAAACACCAAGAAGCCTTAGAGATGGGTGAGGTGGACGAAGCGATGGCTGACTTGGCGGCCGAAGAAGCTGCCACGATTGAGGTTAGGCGCGAAGAACTATATTTAGAAATGCAGAGAATTATTGAAGCCAATAAGGAAGAGGAAGAAAGGCCGTATGGTGTCATGCTTGAAGTACGAGCTGGTGCTGGCGGCGATGAGGCGGCTTTATTTGCCGAGGAACTAGCTAATATGTATTTGTTGTATGCAGAGAAGCAGGGGTGGCCATATACTAAGGAACATGTTTCGCCGGGTTCGGCCGGGGGTTATAAAGAGGCGGCTTTTGAAATTGTGCATCCGAAAGTCTATGCCGACTTACGCTATGAGACGGGGGTTCATCGGGTGCAGCGTATTCCAGTGACAGAAAAGGCGGGTCGCATTCATACCTCGACGGCATCGGTCGCAATTCTGCCGATGCGTAAAAAGCCAACTATAGACATCAGTCCGTCTGATATTGAAATGGAATTTTCTCGCTCTGGTGGGGCTGGTGGTCAAAACGTTAACAAAGTAGAGACAGCTGTCCGTCTCGTACACAAGCCAACCGGCCTTGAGGTTCGCAGTCAGTCTGAGCGTTCGCAGCTTAAAAACCGAGAAAAAGCTATGACTCTGTTGGTGGCTAAGCTAGAAGCTGCCCATGAAGAGGAGCAGGTTCGTTCGCATGCCTTTGAGCGTAAAAATCAGATTGGTACTGGTGATCGTTCAGAAAAAATTCGCACTTATAATTTCCCGCAAAACCGCATTACCGATCACCGGATTAAGGTGTCCTGGCACAATATTGAAGGGGTAATGGCCGGCGGTCTAGAGCCGGTAGTGGAGGCACTAGCTGCCTTTGCCGAAGGCGGGGAAAGTGTTGCGTCTGCTTAGTAGATGTGGTAGCATCACGGGGCTTAAGCGCCGTGCGCTTTTTTGCTTATAATTCATTATGTCAACAAATACCAACAATTCAACACTTATCGAACGCCTCTTCAGTGTAGGTGCTCACTTTGGTTTTAAAAAGAGTCGCCGTCATCCAACTGTAGCGCCGTATCTGTACGGCACAAAGGAGGGTAATGATATCTTCGACCTTGAACAAACGGCTACACTGGTTGCTACGGCAGCTGAAAAATTAAAAGAAGCTGGTCTTCTCGGTAAGACAGTATTGTTTGTCGGTACTAAGACTGAGGTAGTTACTTTGGTCAAAACCGCAGCGGAGAAAGTGGCTATGCCTTATGTTACTAATCGTTGGATTGGCGGCATGCTAACAAACTTTTCTGAAATCAAGAAAAGAATCAATCGTCTCGGTGAACTTGAGAGCGGGACTGCTTCAGGGGAACTAGAACGTAAGTATACCAAGAAAGAGAGAATGGTTTTGGGTCGCGAGGCGACAAAACTTGAACACAATTTTAAGGGTATCAGTGCTCTGACTAAAACTCCAGATCTGATGGTGGTGGTTGACCCACGTCACGATCATATTGCTATTAAGGAAGCGAGAGTAATGAAGGTTCCAGTGGTAGGTATTATGAGTTCTGACTGTGATGTTTCGCTGGTTGATTTTCCGATTTTGGTAAATGATTCTCTAAAGGGCAGTGTGTCAGCGGTACTAGAAGAGTTGACCAAGGCCTTGGCTGAAGGTCAGGCGGCTTACGTACCAAAACCAGCCCCGACTCGAACCGCCGTAGAAACTCGACCGCGAACACCACGTGCCTAGATGTTAGAATGAAGTGTTCTTTAGTAGAAGTAAATAAGTAATAAATCAAACATGGAAATAACTTCAGTTCAACTAAAACAACTGCGCGATCAAACTGGTATCTCTGTGATGCAGTGTAAGAAGGCTCTTGAGGAAGCTGGTGGTGATATGGAAAAGGCGGTTATCATCCTTAAAAAGAAGCGTAGCGAAGCCGCTGACAAAAAGTCAGATCGTGAACTTGGTGCTGGAGCCGTCGGATCTTATGTGCACAATACTAATGAAGTAGCGGCCATGGTTCTCTTGGCTTGTGAGACAGACTTCGTGTCAAAGAATGAAGAGTTT
>JBGSWM010000032.1:0-3249 GCA_041752435.1 Minisyncoccia bacterium
AGTGAACTATTTTAGCTAGTGACTGGTGACGGAGCTAAGGTAACTTTGAAGTAAATTTCTTAGTCCACAATAAAAGCCCCGAATAGGGGTTTTTATTGTGGCAAGAACTTTTCAAAGTTACCTTAGAGGCGCAGCGATGTGAGATGACTTCCAAAGGAGTCGAACCAGCGAGCCGGGCCCGAGAGCACTTAGTAGATTTGGAACGTAGTGAACAAATATACTTAGTGACTCGCGGGAAGGTGACATTGAAGTAAATCTCCTGAATCAAAATGCAAAAACCCGACATATGTCGGGTTTTTGCATTAGCCGTCTTATTGACAGATATTCTAATGGTTAGTATTGTGCGAGGTAGTTTGTTCTCTTAGGAGGACGGCCCGCAAGGGTATATTGTTCATCTCTTAGGAGATGTTCTTTTCAGAGAGTGGAGACTTAAGATGGAGTCGAAGCAAGTGCCTGAAATCGTCCAATTACCAATTTCTGAGCAAATGGCAAGGCTCAAGATATGGGTAAGTGGCCACAGAGAATTGTTTGACAAGTACCGCGGAGGGATTCTTTACGGACTTAGTCAGCGTGAATTTCTGACACCAGACAGGCAGCTATCACCGACAGCTGACTTGAGGAAGTATGACGAGCTGGTCGCAGATGTGCGGGTGATTCGTAAGACCTTTGCTTGCCTGTACCGAGATGGTTGCTCCGCTGCGGCAGAGGCATTAAGGACAGCCCTCATGGATAGTGATCCTCGGGGTAAGCCGCTGCCGCTGCCTTTCGAGGAGGAATTGAGTGATAAGCTGGAGCCGATGGTTCTCCTGATGTTCGAGCCGGAAAAGATGTTCCCGATCATGCGGTGGTATCCGGATAGTCTCTGGCAACTAGGTGGTTTGTGGGATGAAAGGAACCACAATGTGCCAACAGAAGAGACAAAGGCCATTGTTCGTATGCTTCCGAGCCTCAAAAAACACTGGGAAGGACATCGACATAGTGTTGACTCGATCTACGGTGATGTGTTTGCAGCAATTGCCGAGGACATATTGGAACCCTTTGGCGGGATGCAATCGTGGTTTGATGTCAGGGGTCTTAGACAACACCAAATCGCTTCGCTCTACACTGGCGGCACCTGTGAGGCCGGGCTTAGAGCCAAACACATCTATGTACATGACGCTTACAACGGCGTAGCGTTTGCCTATCTCCTGCGGGGTATGCATCAGAAGGATGTGCTAGGGCGTATTCCAAGAGAGCTACAAGGAAGGCTTGCTACCTGGCAATTTGAGGTCGATGAAAAGACGTGGTTTGGCATACCTAATCATGAGGTGATGTTGATACCGGAAGCGGAGTTTCCAAGTTGGCAGGGGATTTACAAGTCCTTTGTAAGCAAAGGAGTGTCGGCCGGGCATGTGGCGGTCTACAATCCAGCCAAGGTGTTTCATTCACACCCTGATGGGCGAGCCAGGGATATGAAGACAACACTAGTTCTCGATTCTCGTTGAAACGGTGGCTAGTCAAATGACGCGGCGGGTTCAAACCAACGCGTCATTTTTATATGTCACTTTACGTTAAGTCAAAATTAGTCTAAGTAATGGAAATAATGAGCCTAGATACTTATCACAGTTGGGGAAATTCGAATAAAAAGCCAATCAGGCAGGTTAGTATTGATTTTAGACAGTATTTTACTATTAATTAATCAACATGAAATTTTTAATCGCTGTAATGATGTTTATTCTTTTGGCAGCTCAGCCAGCTAATGCTGCTAGCTTGGCTACCGCCAGTCAGTTTGATTTGTTAGAGAAAATTAAAACTACCCTCCAGTCTTTATTGGCTACTATTAGTAATCCTGCCAGTGAAGTCTCGCCTGCTAATTTGACCGCTTCTGTGGTCACTGCCGGAACTGGCGTGGGACAAAGAGCCCAGCTTAAAACTACCCTGAGTTCATATTCTCTTCGGTCATCAGCGCGAATTGAGGCTGGTTCGATCGGGAAGCAGCCTTGGCGCGCCATTGGCACCATTACCCACATTGCATCACAAAGAATTACCACCTATCCGCCAGGTTGTAATACACAAGAAGCCGCCGCTATCACGGCGATTTCTTGTACTCCACAAGTCACTAGTATTAAGTGGGCACGAATAAATTTTGATTCAGGCATAGATGGCTGGGTTGAGCATAAGTACGTGGCGCCAGCATTTTCGCTTAAGGCGGCAATTGGTTCTGAAGTATCAGTAACAAAAACCACTCCAGTTCTTTCTGCACCAAACGGCTCTAGTGTAGGTAGTCGAAATACCAATGCCTATGGAAAAGTAGTTGATTCGCCTGTGTTATCAGGAAATAAAATTTGGTGGAAAGTTGATTTCCCGTCTGGCACTGACGGTTGGATTGATGAGGCAAGTTTGAGAAATTATGCGAAGCCACTTACCTCACCATCGCCGACAGTTGTCTATACGCCATTTTCTGAGCTGACCACAGTTGCTGCGCGTGACAATTATGCTCAGGCATTTGGCTATGCTGATTTTGAAAAATTAAGAGCCGTACTAAAAGAACAGCAAGTCATTATCAGTGATATTAATTTTCAAGAAGACAAAGACTTCGTAGCTATACAATATTCAGACATTAAAAATCAAACTGATCATACTGTCACATTAATACTCACGGATGATAAGTTTACTGGCGAAGCCGTCACATATCACAATGATGGTAGCAAAAGTGCTAAAATCACTCTTGATGAAAACTTAAGTTCAGAGGGTGTTTACTTTTATATCACTGAAATTGATACCAATAACGATTCACGAGTTGACGAGTTGTACGGAATGGAAGTAATTACTAACCCCACCTCCGGAAATGTTACGGCAATATTGACTTCTTATTTAAACGAAAGAGGCGAGTTTGAAGTAGTTGAGCTTGCTAGTAGTATGGCTCTGGTAAAAGAGTACCAAAAAATTGAATTACCTCAACTTGAAGGTTTCCCTGACAATGAAGAGATCGATTACCTACTCATGACGAATTTTGGTACTGAAGTAGAACATAATACGGATGGAACTATAACAATCTATGACGGTTCAGGCTCTGTGAGAGGCGACGTGAATACGTACGTCGATTATTCTTCATCCGCATTTTGGTATCAAGATAACACAAGGGCGCAAGCACGCTACGATGCCACTTTTGATCTGGCTGACTATTACTACCAGATGTTTATTACCAAAAATGGCGCTCATATGTGGGAGTAAATAAATCCTGATTTGACCGGCAAAACAAAACGCCCC
>JBGSWM010000033.1:0-2850 GCA_041752435.1 Minisyncoccia bacterium
CAATTGATCCGTCATGAGGAGAATGACGGCTAGGGTGAGCGTCAGTGGCATTGAACCAGTCTCAGTCATCCAGAAGCGAGCCGGTGGAATATTGAACCACAAGAAAGCCAAAATCGCGCCGGTTATCATGACGCAAAAGGCAGCCAAGTCATACTGAGATTGGAGGAAAGCGACGCCGCCGTAGGCGGTAAAGACGGTGGCAAAGACACCGCCGGATAGTCCATCAATACCATCAATAATGCCACTGGCGTAGACGATGTTGGTGATGATGATGAAAATTGGGATAAGAAAGATACCGACATAGAGTGGCTCGGCAAATGGTAAACCGATAGTACTGACGCCAAGTTTGCTATAAAACCACCAGCCAATAAAACCGGCCAAGAGGCTGATCAGTAGGAGTCGAACGGATAGACGAACACCCTTACCGCCATGCTCGATGTCGTAGAAGTCGTTAAGAAAACCAAATAGAGCGCCAACACAAAAGGTAAAAAATGGAATCCAGGTCTGGGAACGGGAGAGGAAGAAAACATCAGTAAAGAAGGGTAAATCGCTAATGATGGTGAGAATAAAAAGCAGACCAATCCCCAGGATGACGCTTCCCCAGATGACTATTCCTCCCATGCGGGGGGTTTTGGTTTCGCTCTCAGCTTTGAGACGGTTGAACTCGGTGGCGGTATGGCCAAGGATTGTTGTCTTTCCCCCACTCTTTTTCCAGGCTTTGAATTTAAAGAGATAATGCGTCACAAATGGAGTCAAAATAATCCCGATGGTAAAGGTGAGAATGGCCGGTAAAAGAATTTTGAGAATAATTGTTTCCATAAATAAATTATTTTGCTTGAGCGGTCGCTAAAGTAGCGGCAATTAGCCGTTTGACGTCAGCAAAGCGCTCACTTCTGGTTGAGCCGAGCACTGTGACAATGATAGGGTGATTGAAACCGGCGTCAAAGACAATGGTTAAGTTGCCCCCAGCAAGATCAGTATAGCCAGTTTTTGAACCAAGTAAATTTGGTATGTCGCTAATGAGTTCGTTGGTGTTGTCACCTTCGTGATATTGCCCAGCGGTGTTGTAGAGCTTGGTGGTTGGTTTGAGGGTCGGTAATAAAATCTCCGGATAGTTCTTGGTAATGTACTCAACTAAGAGACTCACGTCCTTAGCACTACCATAGCCCCCAGCTTCGGTGGCCGAGACATCAAGACCGGTGGGGTTGAAAAAAGACATGCTCAAGAAGCCTAGTTCTTCCGCCCGAATATTCATGGCGGCTACAAACTGGGCTTGGCCATCATTGTCTCCGAGCAGCGCCCCAACCGAGTCTGCCAGTGTGAAAGCAGCGCTGTTGTAAGATGAGATGAGAGCAAAGTCGGCTAGATCCTTGGCTAGGAATTTTTCTCCGGCTGATAGGGTGCCCCCGCTCTGCTGATTGGCGGCGGCGTTTGAGATAGTGACTACTGTGTCGTCTTCTACTAGTTCATAGGACAGCAGAATGGTCATCAGTTTGGTGATTGAGGCTAGGGGCAAGATCTCTTCAGCGTTTTTTTCAAATAAGACTTGCTGGTTCTTGGCATCATAGACATAAGCTGCCTCGGCTCGCAGTGGTAGATCATTAAAAAAATTAATTGAGTGGGTGACGGCGGCTACTTCAGGTAATGGTAGAAATTCTGGCTTTTCCTCAGGCTCAAGATGTAAGTAGGATAAAGTAGTGGGAATGATTAGCGCTCCAAAAAGACCAAAGAGAACAAAGCCAATAATAACAAGACTAGGCAAAACCGGGAATTTGGTGACGCTTACTTGATCACCGGTCGACCCTTCTTGTTCGTGGACACCAATTTCGCCAGGCACCACGAATTCTTCAGCCGTTTCATATTCGGTACTCATGGGTTGGTTTCGATTACAGCTGTTGTCTCAAGTGAGAATTTCTCCAAGGCATCAGCGACCCGGGCGAAGTCAGGAATATCGTGTTTCTTGGTGATACCAAGGTGAGCCAAAAGGCTTGGACTGATGACGTAGCGGTAGCCACTCCCCTCTTTGGCGGAGATTCTTTCGACCAAGCCTCGGATTTGTAGGTTACGCAGAATGAATGAAGAGTTCACGCCGCGGATACGGTCAATATCCGCTCGTGAGACCGGTTCTTGGTAGAGGACAATAGCTAGAGTCTCGGCACCAGCCTTTCCGATGTCTGCCTTCAGCTCATTTTTGCGCATCGCTTCAATGACGGGCGCAAGCTCGGGAGCTGTCATAAGTTCAATCGTTTCGGTGGTTTCGACCAGGCGGGTCGCCCCTCCCGCTAGTCTTTGGTGGAGGATGGCGATAGCATCACTTAGTTCGGTTTCGTTGATACCAAACAACTTTAAAATCGTCGCCTTTTTTTGGGGCGAAGATTTATAGAATAATAGGCCCTCAATGAGGATATCAATCGGCATTTGCCAATTATATCATAGAGAGTAAAGGATTTATTGGCCAAAATTCTGTAATTGGGGTTAATAGTAGCGAGGGGTGGTGTTTTGGTCGAGCTCAATTTCAATTTCAGCAAAAGGAGTGACTTGGGTAACGAGGAGATTCCCCTGCTTAAAGAGTTCTAAGACAGCCAGAAAGCCGACAATGACGACCTTTCTCTCCACTTCCCCAGCGTGGAGTTCTGAGAATTTTGTTTTAATACTATGCCGGATGCGGTCTTCCAGTCTCGTCATCATCTCTTCGAGTGAGATGATAACCTTCACACTGGCGCGGTTCGGAATATCTTTTTTGGGCAGATCCAAGAGGACATCACGAATGGCTTGGTTGAGCGCTCCCAGCTCGCAGTATTGGTCGGGTACAAATAGACTAAAGTTTGGCGGCGTAAAGAGCGGTCGGTA
>JBGSWM010000034.1:0-11346 GCA_041752435.1 Minisyncoccia bacterium
GATGAATTGAGCAGCGGATTCGGCTAGTCTCATCACCTCAGCCGCTGACTTACACCACCCCGCGGCGTTGCCGACAGGGAATTCCGTACTGATCTTGTCAATGAACGTCATTTGACGTCTCCTTCGGGAGTTACAAATTAAAAGGCCAATTACGATATTACATGAATATAAGCCTGCGTAAAGTCCTTCGTTATAAATTGAACTAGCTAAGGTCCAGTTGCTTTTTAGGCCTATTTTATATAGTCTTGCTTCAGAGTCAGTTTCTGACAGGCCAATACGCTGCCTTAAAGCGTACCTAAACCTTGAAAGGTGGCAAATCATGGAACGAAATCAAGAGTGGTGGATCAAAGCCTACCAGCAACAAGCCGCGCTCTGGATTCACGATGGAAACCTGGCACGCCCCCATGCTGAACTGACGTCCGGAAAGCATTCCGATGGCTTCTTCAATAGCCGTCTGGTGACTTCCGATAACTTGCTGATGGTTTTGGCTGCCAAGGACTTGGTTGATTTCTACGTCCAGCAGGGCAACTACGGCCTGATCGAAATCGTCGACCGGGTGGTTGGTCCGCAAACTGGCGCAACCAAGTTGGCCGCATTCATTGCGGCCGAAATCTCTGAACGACGCAATCGACTGTGCCACTTCTCCTCGCCAGAAAAGCAAGGAGAAGGAGCCTCCAAGCGCATGGCATTTGCTGACAGGGAACTCGAACGCCTCCCCGGTGAACTTGTCCTCCTTTGCGAGGACGTGATCACTACCGGTGGCAGTGTCGATCTGACGGCAAAGGCGTGTATCGAAGCTGGTGCTCGGGTGCAACCGTTCGTGTTGGCTCTGGTCAATCGGTCTGGTCTCGAGCAAGAAGGGGATCGAAGTATCCTGGCCTTGATCGACCGACCGATGCCGATGTGGTTGCCGGGAGAATGTCCACTCTGCAAGCAAGGTTCGAAGGCTCTGCGTCCGAAGGACAACTGGGCTGCCCTCAACGCCGACTACTAATCTAATCGGCAACACCTGGAGATAAACCATGAATGACAAGAAATTGTGCTTGGCCCTCGACGGGCTCAGTCTCAACGAGTCACTGAAACTTCTTCGGCAATTGGGCGACCGCAGTTACGCGGTCAAAATCCATGCCTTGCTCGATCAAGAAGGTCCTTCCGTGTTCAAACTGTTGCGTGATCACGAAGTCCGCAGGATCTGGGTTGACTACAAGGTTCATGACACCAAGGACACGGTGGGCTATCGTGTGGCAGCACTTCGCAACCACAAGGTCGACATCGCGACGGTTCATGCGTCTGGTGGTGCTTCGATGATGCAAGAAGCAGTGAAAGCAGGTGGTGACCAGACGCAGATCTGGGCCATCACGGCTTTGACATCACTTGATGACGAAGAGATTGCTGCGATCTACGGACGTGAACGTACCAGGCAAGAGATCGTCACTGACCTTGCTTGTCTTGCAGCGGGAGCTGGCGTTAAAGGGCTGGTCTGCTCTGCTCAAGAGGTGGCGATTCTTCGACGAGAACCAAATCTCGTGAATACAAAGCTGATTGTTCCCGGAACTCGGTCGGCTGGTGTTGCCCTCGGGCAACAGAAGCGCTCCGGTACGCCAAGGCAGGCGATCATCGATGGTGCCAATTACCTGGTTGCGGGCAGTCAGGTTACTAAGGCGCACGATCCGCTCAGGGCATTCATCATGATGGAAGTTGAGATCGAGGACTGACAAGGCCCTCCTTCCGTGCATGTCCATCAACTGCACACCCAAGGCTTCGGCCAAGGGTGTGCTTTCTTTTATATACATCAAGAATGTCGGAGTATAGAAAAAATTTAAGGAAATGACAGTGGGATGGGTAGTATTTAAGTAAAAAAGAACGCCCTCGATCTAGGACCGAGGGCGTGATGCTTGAAACCAAGAGTGGAAGGCGGTGCTATCGGACAGCGAGCGTCTCAGCTGCGTACTCGAGACCCTTGGGCTTGATGAGTACCTTCTTGTCGCCGTTTTCGATGTGTCCAGCCACCAATGCCTTGAGGCCGAGGTTTTTGGCAACACCGAGAACTTTCTCGACGTCGGTTTGTGCCACGTAGAGGGCGAAGCCAGCACCCATGTTGAGATTGCCGTAGATCTCCTCGTCATCGACCGGCCCGTGCTTCTGGATGAAGTCAAAGATCGGAAGTTGCGTCGGGAGTTCTTCAATCACGTAGGTGAACGACTGAGTTGCTCGCATGAGCTTACGCCAGCCGTGACCGGTGACGTTCACGGCATAGTGGATGATCATCCCGAGATCAAGACAATCCTCGACCAGGCCAACGTAGATGTGGGTCGGGTCAAGCAAGGTCTCGCCGTACGTTCTGCCGTCCTGGAGTTTCGTGAGATACCCATCTGGCAGCTTGTCAGCGATCTTTCGTGCCAGCGTGAGTCCGTTGGCATGAATGCCGGAACTCTCGATGATCACGATAGCGTCGCCGTGTCGCATTGAGCTTTCGATCAGTCTTGCCTTCGGCTTCACGATGCCGATTGCGGAACCCGAAAGCACGACCGCTTCAGGAACGACCACTCCCTTGAGGGTCGGCGTCTCACCGCCGCCCCAGGTGCATCGTGCCAGATTGCAAGCGTTCTTCCAGCCGAGGATGAGATCGCCGGAGCGCTTCTCGTCGTTGAACCAATCGGACGTGCCGACTGCGAGATGCATCGCCACGGACAATGGCAGTGCACCGAGCGTCACCAGATCATTGACGATCATGGCGACGGTGCACTGTGCGATCTGATCGTAGTACGACTTGCCGGTGAGGGCATACATCGCATCTGCGACCAAGTTTTTCGTACCGAGTCCCTCCTCCACGTGAGCGAAGTAGCTTTTGGCCGCCTCGATCAGATAGGCGCTCTCGCCTCGTGAAGGTTCGAACTCCCGAAACTCACCGCCATTGAGGCGGGTGATGTTGCCAGCGGTTTCCCGGGCAGCAAGTTGCGCAAGTCGCTTGAACGGGTCCATTGCATCGTAGTTGACGCCGGTACCTGCGTAGGTCATGTTCATGGTTGAATCCTTAGTACAGAACGGTTGTTGGGAACAGGTTGAAGCAAGGCGCTTCTATACCAAGCAGAACAATATAACGTAAATGCTCAGATGTCTATACATCAGAAATAATCCAAAAAGTTGTTACTAGTGGAATCAAAAGTTGCTATTTTAGATTGCTCTTTTAGAGAGCAAGGACATTAGGGCGGCTACCCTGAAGGAATCGTCCCCGAAGTTCTAAGTACTTTGGTTCGCTACGCTCCCAAAGATACTAAGACTTCTGGACGGCGGCTCAAATTTTTCTCGCTTTGAGGCTCGAAAAATATTTTGCGCCGCTTCGATTCCCGAACGCGAGTGATACTAATCACTCGCTTAGCCGCCCAGACATGAGAAAAGCCCCTTTCGGGGCAATCTCATGTCTGGGCGGCTATCGGGAATCGAACCCGAATCGAAGGCTCCACAAACCTCAGTGTTAACCGTTACAACATAGCCGCCAGGTTGTTTGGTGTGTAGGATGGCCTACACAGTGCCGATAGTTATACCTATTTTTGCCGCAAATGTCGAGGTCCTGTGATTGCCTAGTGGCCGCCCTTGGTGGTACACTCAAAGACATATATATGGATCATGAATCCTTACTCATTACGCTGTTCTTTACTTTCATGCTCGGGGCGGGAATCGGTTTCTATGCCGCGCGCTTTCTACTGTAGATAAAATTATTAAATAGTAATATTGCTTTAGACTTTATGATTAATCGAACCCTAAAGTTAATGCTCCTCTTGGTTCTTCTGGGGCAGGGTGGGGGAATGGCTATTGCGCAAGAAGTGCACCAAGAAGTCCAGGAAATAGTGAAGGCCGAAGTACTAGAGGTGGTCAATGAATACGAGCGAGACATAACTGGGACCGACACGACGACGCTGGTGCAGGAGATGCGGATACAACTGCTAGAGGGGCGGCGACGGGGGGAGGTGGTGCGCTTGGAAAATGACTTAATTACCTTAAGAGAAGGTGACAAGATATTTGTTACGCATCTTTTGGCAATAGATGGTACGGAGTATTACACTTTTAAAGATATTGAGAGACGAGGTCCGCTAATTGTTCTCTTCGTACTCTTTGTGGCACTGGTGGTGTGGCTTTCCGGCCGGCAAGGGGTGCGGGCGGTTTTGAGTCTTGGTCTTAGTATCGCGGCGATTCTGTTTTTGCTTATCCCGGCTCTCTTGGCCGGGTATTCACCGGCACTAGTTAGTTTGGTAATTGCGGGGCTCATATTGTGCTGTACGTTGTTTTTGACCCACGGTTTTAAGCCGCGGGTGGTTATTACCTTTCTCGGTACTTTCGGCGCGGTAGCGGTGACCTGTTTGATTGCCTATGTGTCGGTCACTTGGATGCGCTTTACTGGCTTTACCGACGACGCCTCGGTCTACCTCAATTTTGCGACTGGAGGAACGGTTGATCTGTCCGGGCTTCTCCTCGGGGGGATTATCATCGGTCTCTTGGGCGTCCTTGACGATGTCTCAATCACTCAAGCTTCAGTGGTGCAGGAGCTGAAGACGGCTAATCGAAATTTTGGCTTTAAGGATCTCTATCAGCGGGCGCTTAGAGTGGGTCGTGACCATGTCGGCTCGCTTGTAAACACGCTGGCTCTCGCTTATGTCGGAGCAGCGCTGCCTTTGATTCTCTTGTTCTCGTATTCGCAGTCACCAATTGGCATTATTCTGAACCAAGAAATTGTGGCGGCGGAAATTGTGCGGATTATTGTCGGTAGTATTGGTCTTATCTTGGCGGTCCCACTAACCACTGCTATGGCGGCTTGGTATTTCAAGGATAAGGTCCTGCTGGGGGTAGACGACTCTTTGCACAGTCACGGACATAGTCATGACCATGACGACCATGGTCACGACCACGGCAACGAGCATGGACATGAAAAAATTCATTCACATTAGGTTTGGAGATAGATTAAAATAATGACTAGAATAATCAGGCGCTTGGTTTATACTAATATTAGATAGAGTGGAAAAGTTTTTAATTAACCAATTAATATCATAAGTATGAAAAATTTTGTTGCCGAGTTTAAAGCCTTTGCCATGAAGGGTAACGTGGTGGATTTGGCGGTAGCAGTTGTTATCGGTACGGCCTTTGGCAAGATTGTCTCTTCTTTGGTGGAAAACATTGTGACACCGCTTATTGGGGTACTTATCGGCGGAATAGATTTTACCACTCTCTCGGTTATGGTTGGTGAAGCAGAAGTTAAATATGGTGTTTTTATCCAAAATATTTTTGATTTTCTCATTATCGCTCTGGCGGTCTTTGTGGCGATTAAGTTGATGAGTAAGCTGCAGAGGAAGGAAGAAGCCAAGCCGGCTGAGCCAGCACCTACCCCTGAGGATATTGTCTTATTGCGGGAGATTCGGGATAGTCTGCGTAAGTAGTAGGGTAGACGAGGAAGGATAAAAGCCCCAGTCCGGCCGCAGCCGACTGGGGCTTTTACAAAGTGATACCACGCACCAGGCGGGGTATTGTGAATTCCAGGTAATTCATCGAGTACTCATTTGTACAGAGGGTGGGAAGGTACCCTTACGACCTAATGCTCATCCTAAGTTAAAGCTTAGTCTGAGACAATTCCTCCATTTCTCGTAACCATTCCTTGACGAGCGACCAAAAACTTTGAGGATTAAAGCCAATGCACAAGTTATCCACATTAAGGTCGTACCACCAAACAAGGAAAAGCTTATTTGTAGCCTTTTGTGTAAAAATAAGGCTTTTCTTAAAAATGTTATTATCTAGGTACGCACGAGTTTCTCCACCGTGTGTCGGGGGTAACTAGACACGTTCTCCGTGAGCCACTTAGTTGGCTGGCGTAGGCTGTTTAGCGCCCTCGTTTATCTTTCTTAAACCTAATTAATCGCCAGTAGCCGATACAGCCACTGGTTAGGCCACCACCAATTATGTTTGTGAGAGATAGCCGTTGGGACAACATTTTTAGTAATTTGTTAGTTGGAGTATGGAAATCAAAAATATTCGTAAGCGGGATGGTTCAGTGCAGCCTTTTGCTGTCGAAAAAATCGAGAGTGCAGTTTTGAAGGCTCTCTATGAGACGCAGGAGGGGGGAGTGACGGATGCGAAGAAGGTAGCTGATCTAACCTTGCAGAAGACGATAGCAATGTGTGTGCGCGCCGCGGCAGCTTTGCCTGATCAGGCGGAGGCTAAGAAGTGTGTCGACGGTCATCCGGCTGTTGAGGAGATTCAAGACTTAGTAGAACAGGCTCTCATGGAGCTTGGCTACTTTGATACGGCCAAGGTCTATATCATCTACCGCAATGCTCGCAAGAAACTACGTGAGCGAGATATCTTCAAAAAGCGTACTAGCTTGAAGCCTTACGAATATCCAGAGCTACACGAATACGTGAGTTCGGTGCGGCACTCATATTGGATCCATACTGAATTCAACTACACGAGCGACGTGAATGATTTCCACGTTAATGTCTCACCTTCAGAGCGCAATGCGCTCAAAAATGCGATGCTCGCTATCGCGCAGATTGAGGTGGCGGTCAAAACCTTCTGGGGTGATATCTACAAGAAAATGCCCAAGCCAGAAATTGGCGCAGTCGGTTTTACCTTTGCCGAAAGTGAGGTGCGCCACGCTGATGCCTATTCACACCTCCTGGAGATTTTGGGATTGAATGCTGAATTTGAGCGGATTACCGAGATTCCAGTTATTCAAGAACGCATTAAGTATCTAGAGAAGACTATTACCTTAGCGCGCACTGAAGACAATCGTCAGTACATGCACTCGGTTCTTCTGTTCTCACTCTTCATTGAGCATGTCTCGCTGTTCTCTCAGTTCCTAATCATCATGTCCTTCAATAAGCACCGCAACTTGTTTAAGGGTATTAGTAACGCGGTCGAAGCCACCTCAAAGGAAGAGCAGATTCATGGCATGTTTGGTATCGATGTCATTAATACCATCAAGAAGGAACACCCAGAGTGGTTTGACGATGCTTGCAAAGAGCTGATCATAAAAGAGTGTGAAAACGCCTATGAAGCCGAGAGCAAGGTGGTGGATTGGATCTATGAGTCGGGTGAACTAGAATTTTTGCCGGCCGCCAACGTCAAGGAGTTCATCAAGCATCGCTTCAACAACTCGCTCGCCGCGATTGGCCTACCACGTATCTTTGAGGTGAGTGAGGCTCTTCTCGAGGAAACCGACTGGTTTGACAACGAAGTGATCGCGACCAAGCATGTCGACTTTTTCCAAAAGCGCTCCATCAACTATAATAAGCGTAGTGCGAGTGTGACGAGTGATGATTTGTTTTAGAGAGACTATTACTTAACGATAATTACGATAAAGATATGGAACCATGGTACTGGCTGAATGAAAATAGTCGCGGCTTCTTAGCTAGAGGATATCTCGATGTGGGGCAAACGCCCGAAGAGAGGATTCGCGTGATCGCTGACACCGCCGAAAAGTATCTTGGTCAAAAGGGTTTCTCTGATAAGTTCTATGACTATATGAGTCGGGGTTGGATCTCGCTCGCTTCGCCAGTGTGGTCAAACTTTGGTATCAAAAAAGGTCTACCCATCAGTTGCTTCGGTTCTTATGTAGCCGACAATATGGGGAGTATCCTCTACACCAACGCGGAAGTGGGGATGATGAGCAAGTTTGGGGGTGGCTGCTCAGGCTACTTCGGTGACTTACGTGGTCGCGGAGCGGCGATTTCTGATAATGGTCAGTCGTCTGGCTCAGCTCACTTTATGCAGCTGTTTGAGACTCTGGTTGATGTGGTTAGTCAAGGTTCGGTACGCCGCGGGCACTTCTCACCATACTTGCCGGTGGAGCATCCTGACATTCTTGAGTTTCTCGATATTGGTACTGAAGGTAACCCGATTCAGAAGCTGACCCACGCCGTGACGGTCTCTGATAAGTGGATGGAAGCAATGGTTGAAGGGGATGAAGAAAAGCGAGCGATTTGGGCGCGGGTTATTCAGCGCCGCGGTGAGATGGGCTACCCATATATCATGTTCACGGATACCGCCAACAACAACACGGTCGATGTCTACAAAGACAAGAAACTGAAGATTCACGCCAGTAACATGTGTAGCGAGATCATGCTGCCGTCAAACGCCGACTGGGCATTTGTTTGCTGTCTATCTTCGGTCAACCTCCTTCATTATGATGCTTGGAAGGATACTGATCTGGTCGAGACAATGATTGCTTTCTTGGACGCGGTGATGGAAGATTTTATTGTGAAGCTAGAAGAGATGCGTGATCACAAAGACAGTGAGAAGCGTTTGTCATTTAGCTTTATGGAGCGAGCCTACAATTTCGCTAAGGCCAACCGAGCTCTCGGTCTTGGCGTCTTAGGCTGGCACTCACTTTTGCAGTCAAAACTGCTTGCGTTTGAAGACGCTGAGGCGCAGACGCTCAACGAAGAGGTATTTAAGCTTATCCGGAGTAGAGCCGATGCGGCGACTAAGCAGCTAGCGGTCGAGTTGGGTGAGCCTGAGGTGCTGAAGGGATATGGTCGACGCAACACCACTCTCTTAGCCATTGCCCCGACTACCTCAAGTGCTTTCATCTTGGGTCAGGTCTCGCAGGGTATCGAACCAATCTGGAGTAACTGCTACGTCAAAGACGTGGCTAAGATGAAAGTGACAATCAAGAACCCTACTCTCCAAGCTCTCCTCGTAGAGAAGGGTAAGGATACCAAAGATGTTTGGGATGGGATTCGCGATGCTGACGGCTCGGTGCAGCACCTAGACTTCCTGTCCGACCAAGAGCGAGCGATCTTCCGGACTTTCTCTGAGATTGATCAATCAGTTATTATCAAGCAGGCGGCTGACCGTCAGGCTTATATCGACCAGGGGCAATCTCTCAATGTGATGGTAGCGCCTGATACGCCAGTGAAGGAGATCAATCATCTCTACCTGCAGGCCTGGAAGCAGGGGATTAAATCTCTCTACTATCAGCACAGTATGAATGCCGCGCAGCAAATGGTCCGCAAGAAGTTGGCCGAGCAGAGTAAGAAAGGGGAGTAAGAGCAATGATTAAAGGGACGCCTTCGGCGCCCCTACCAAACCCCGCGGCCTACTGGCCGCGGGGTTTGGTGTTATGCACCGCCGGGGTTGCGTACCATTTTTTACGGGAGTCTCATAATAGCTACCCCCGACCAAAGCCATGTCGGTGAAGGAGGAGTGGGGTAACTAAGTACACATGGAGAGACAATCATGAAAGAAGCCGAGTGGGAAAGAACCGTCGCTCAAAACGGTGATCCGTGGTACGGGACGCAGTGTGGCGTGAATTTGCCACCAGCTCCTGAACCGAGGGTGAACTGGATGAGGGCGGACAACCAACCGCCAACGTCGCCGACAACGGTGATCGAACCGCCCAAGGACTAGGCGACCCGCCTGTCCTGAAAAAAGATGCCGCCACAGTGTTCCTGGGGCGGCATTCGACTTTATTTTATATTCTATACGAGTGAAGGCTGTTTGCTTTATATTTATTACGCACCACAAGTACTTGTCAGAATAATCCAGTGGCATTACAGTGAATATTACCCCGCACCAAAGTGGAGCGAGGAGTACACCAAGGAGAGATGAATGTCAGCTGATAAAGCCACAACCGGTCTATTGCCGGCCATGATTCAGCATCAAGATAAAGAGGACGATGCTGTACGTTATGCAAGGGGAGAAATCATTCCCGACGAAGACGACGACAGCCACCTTTCTGATGTTGTTGCTGTAGCCCAGGGTCAGACCACGGTAGCTGGATTACGCTTCGTGACAAGGAAGTAGAGCAAGCTGCAAGTCTACCTTCTTTTATTACCAGCAACCCGCTGTCCTGACCCATGAGCCGTTTCGGTGAACCCGAGCGGCTTTTGTCTTTTTTGACAGTTAGGTTAAATAAAGGTATGGTTTGGCTGGGTTTGTGGTACGAAACCCACAAACTTTTCAAGGAGTGCACGTGCCAGCAGCTGTAATGCAGAATAGAAAAGGTCAACGAGGAGGTCCGCCGCAAGGTAAGGAGCTGAGGAAGAAGCCGAGAACTGAAGTTGAGGCTTCCGTTTCAGAGCCTTCTGCAGCCAACCTTAGTCTGGTGGTCTCGGGAGGAAAGCAAGAGGGCTATCTCAGGCAAGAGTTTCGAGAAAGGGCCCGCGCTTGGGTCACCAAGAGACTCAGTCTGGCTTATGAAGGGGACGAGCTTGAAAAACTCATCGCCAAACACATGTCCAAGCTGACCGAAGAACATTTTCAGGAATGGAAGTCGGGAGAGGGAGGTTGGGATTTGGAGAGATGAGCACATCCTGGCGCAGTAGCGCCCAATCGGCGGCCACCTTCGGGAGGCCGCTTTTTCATTTCAAGATTGTTACGATATTTGTTTTGGGTAGGGGCGTCCGTCAGGACCGCCCCTTAAGTCTTCGACCTGTTGAAAGCTCACTTACTCGCGGTGGCGGACAGTGTATGATAAGAGAGTATAAAACCGCGGGCAGGGACTACGCATCGCGACTGCGCAGTCCCCGCTCGCTGTTTTATTTTATAGCCGATAGGCAATCTGCTATAGTTAGCTGGTATGCGTAGCACTTTATTGCTTAGTTTAGTGATGTCCCTAATTCTCGGGACGAGTTATTGGTATACCGCAACGGCGCATATGTGCCCGGTCCCGATTGAGTACAGCTTGGGCGATATCGATGATCGGTTTGGCCTGACCGCAGAGGTGGCCAAAGAAGCCGCTTTAGCGGCTGAGCAAATCTGGGAAGAAGCGCTTGGTCGGGATTTGTTTTCTTATACTGAGGGCGCAAAATTTGCGATTAATTTTATCTACGATGAACGTCAACAAAAAACCCGTACCGAAGAAGAGTGGCGAATAAATCTTGATGCCGCTGAAGCCAAGAACCGCGCGCTCATTGAAGAAGTGAAGGAGCTCGGGAAGAAGCACGAAGCGGCTCGAGCAGTTTTTGACCAGGAGCGCGAAGCTTACGATAACCGACTAGCGGCGTACAATGAAGAAGTTGAGCGGTATAACAAAGAAGGTGGGGCACCACCAGAGGAATTTGCGGCGCTTAGGACCGAAGCCAGAGCTCTGGCGGATGCGCTGGATGACCTGCTTGATTTAGAGAGTGAGCTCAATCGTGAGGCTGAGGAGATTAATAAGCTCGGTGAGATAGGGAATAAAAGTATCGCGGCGTACAACGATGAGGTTGTAGAGTACAACGAGATTTTTGGTCAGCGGGAGACTTTTACCCAAGGCGACTTTGAGCGCGATCGGATTAATGTCTATAAATTCTCCACCACCGAGGAGTTAACCGCCGTGCTGGCGCACGAATTTGGCCATGCCCTCGGTATCGGCCA
>JBGSWM010000035.1:0-2938 GCA_041752435.1 Minisyncoccia bacterium
TTCTTGTTTCCTCTAGATTTCGGCTTCGTCGCTTTGTTCCTTGCTGGTGAAGGTGTCGATGCGGTTGATGTCGCGAGGGAAGAGCGTGGCTTCTTTGACGTTGGCTACACCACAGTACTTAGCGGTGAGACGTTCTAGCCCCATACCAATACCACCGTGTGGCGGGATGCCGTAGCGGAAGGCCTGGAGGTAGAATGCAAACTTGTCCGGATCTAGTCCTTTGTCTTTGATTCGAGCTACCAATTCTTCATATTTATGGACACGTTGTCCACCAGAACACATCTCAACACCGCGGAAGAGCAGGTCGAAGCTACGGGTATATTCGGGTTGTTCGGGATCAATATGGGTGTAGAAAGGTCGCTTCTTGGTTGGATAGTGAGTAACAAAGACAAAGTCTGAGTTGAGGTTGCGGTTGGCATAATCACAAAGGAAGCGTTCATCTTCTGGCTCGAGGTCAGGCTCTTTAGTCTTGTCGACACCGGTTTCTTGGAGGATCAAAGCTTGCGCTTCACGCAGGGTCATGACGGGAAATTTCTCCGGGGCATGGGCCGGTAGGATATTGAGGAGAGTAAGTTCGGCGGCACAGGCTTGGTTCACATGCTCGGTAATCGCTTGCATCAAACCAGTCACGAGGGTAATAACATCAGTATGGTCTTTGATGAAAGCCATTTCGAGGTCGAGCATCGAGATCTCCGAGAGATGTCTAGTGGTCGCGCTTTTTTCGGCCCGGAAGGTTGGTCCGACGGCGAAGACGCGTTCAAAGACTCCAGCCATGATTTGTTTGTAGAGTTGCGGACTAGTAGCGAGTGAAGCCTCAACGCCCTTAAAGTACTTTACCTTGAAGACTTCAGCTCCTCCCTCGGCGTCACCACCGACGAGTTTGGGTGCTTGGAACTCAGTAAAGCCTTGGCTGCCGAGATACTGACGGTAGGCAATCAAGATCTCACTTTGGACTTTGAAGATAGCTCGCTCGTGATCACGCTTGAGGGTTAGTGGTCGGTAATCAAGTAGGGTGTCGAGATTGAGCTCGCTATCCATATCAAAAGGCAGGGCCTCAGCTGGTGAGATGATCTCGATCTTAGTGATCTCCAATTCAATGTCACCGTTTTGCACTTTGTCGTTGCGCATCTTCTCGGGGCGTTCGTGCACAGTGCCGGTTACTTCGACGACGTACTCTGATTTGAGACTTTGGGCAATTTCTAATACTTCGGGCTTGCCAAAGACAACGCCCTGGACTTTGCCGGTACGGTCACGAAAATCAAAGAAGGCCATCTTGCCTTGGTTGCGAGCGACATCGACCCACCCTTTTATTGTTACCTCTTGTTCAATCTTCTCTTTCAGAGAGTCAATGAGGGTTCTTTCCATATATTTTTGCTTTAGTTCTGAGAAACGAAAAACCGTCCCTACAGATAATTTATCTTGATAAAAATAAGTATCTGCAGGGACGGTCTCAAAAGAGAATCCGCGGTGCCACCCTACTTCCCCACTGCAAAGCAGTGTGAGCACTTAAACGGCGTGTCGTGCCGGACGGAGGGTTTTACTAGCATTTGTGACCATGTAACGGCTTTTATGCCGCATCTTGTCTCCGCTACCTGCCAAGCGACTTCGCTATGACAAGATGCGGCAACATGCCAACAAAGTTTTCCTCCCTCACCTCAGCAGTAGTCATCTGCGTCAGCGGTATGGATTGATTATACAAGGCTTGATTTAAAGGTCAATAAAAACTTGCAAAATATTTAAAAGTGTGATATAGTATTAGATAGGATTGTTCCCCACATTCCCCCCCCAAAAAAAACCATTGATCACAATGTGATCAGAGAGGAAAAAATGCGACGTCTATACGAAGAGATTCGCCATCGCACCTGGCCTGTGATGGAGGAGGCCATAGGCCTTTATGTGGACACCAATGGTGTTCATGTCTCAAGTCTTCCTCATTGGCTTGCCAATGAGGGGGTGGTTGTCCGGAAGGATGAAGTCAATTGCGCTGCAAGAACAGTAGTGCAGCGAATCCTCACGATCTGGGGTTGGCGGCAGTACTACATGTCCGACAATTCCATCGCCTTCCCGAGCACCGTTGTGGTATACGGTGACCCGACGAAGAAGGCTGAAGAGCCTCATGCAAGGATCTATGGGCTGGGACAGCTCTTCAGCCACGCAGAATATCTGGATATTTTGATCCAGATAGCAGGCATCACATCTCCGAGATTTCTGGCGCGCAGCGCCAATCAGTACGGAGATGGCCATATCGTCAACAAGTGGGAAACTGCAAGAGACGAGGTGGTCCTGAAATTGCAGGAGTGGTATATCGACGTGACGGTATATCAGAATGAGGTACGCGTCACCTCTGAGGGGGGTGCGGTGACTGTCATTCAGGACGACCAGTCACCGCCGACAGCGGTGACATACTTGACACACAATCACTGGCTTGTTTAAACGCAAGTCAGTCACCCATGAAGGCCCGCTACGGTGGGCCTTTTCCTATGCCTGTTTCTATTTTACTAGCCTCGATAATTCTTTGTGTCTAAAGCAGTCGGTGGTGTGGTCGTTGACGAGACCAACGGCCTGCAGATAAGCGTAGCAGATGGTGGGGCCGAGGAATTTGCAGCCTCGCTTCTTTAGATCTTTAGCTAGTGCGATTGCGAGTGGAGTAACAGCTGGTACCTCCTGGAAAGTCTTTCTCCTTTCATTGATCGGTTGATTGTCTACCCATTGCCAGAGATATTTGGCGAAGCTACCGAATTCCTTTTGGACTTTTAGGAATACTTGAGCGTTTGAGATGGTCGACGCTATCTTGAGGCGATTACGGACAATTCCGGAATCATTGAGGAGTTTAGTCTGCTCAGTTATGCCCATCTTGGCCACTTTCTTCGGGTCAAAATTTTTGAAGGCTTTTCGGTAACCTTCTCGCTTATTGAGAATAGTTTGCCAGGAGAGGCAA
>JBGSWM010000036.1:0-6568 GCA_041752435.1 Minisyncoccia bacterium
TACCAGACACTCGGCTACTATAACCAACGACGGATTCACTCCGCTTTTAAGCTACCACCGGCGGTGTTTGCAAAGAATTATCAACTCGAGGTATTATTAAAAGACTTAGAAAAGGTGTCTTAATTTTGGGGTACCTTCCACGCCTCCCTTCGAGTCGGATGGGGAGTGAAATTTGAAATGAAAAAGAAAGAGAGAGAGAGGGGGTGGGATTGGGTTGACTAGTAGCTAGTCGCTCTTAATCATTTTCATAAACACCTCCTGCGAGATATTGACGCGTCCCTTACCAAGCTCCAGGGCTTTTTTCTTTCCCTTCTTTTGCTTATCCCGCAGTTTCATTTTACGCGTAATATCGCCACCATAGAGATAACCGGTCACGTCCTTCTTCAAAGCCGAGAGACTGCGGGAAGCGATAATCTTACCTTTCACCTTAGCCTGAATCTTGGTCACATACTGTTGTCTCGGCAAATTGTCGTAAAGTTTATCCACGGTAGCGCGCGCATCAAATTCCGCTCGTCTCTCGCCTACTACTCGCGAAAAAGCCGTGATGAGCTCCTCGGCCACCAAAACATCTAGCCTGACTACATCAGCCGGTCGCATTTCGGCAATCTCGTATGACAAGGAAGCGTAGCCACTGGTGGCATTTTTGAGTTTATCAAAGAAGTTGCGCATCAGTTCGCGCAGCGGCATCTCCATCGTAATAAGATTACGACCATCATTTAAAACTTCAGTCTCAAGCACACTACCTTCGTGGTCAAAGAGAAGATTCATTATATTCCCGACATACTCCGGGGGCGAGATAATCTGGCCCAAAAGCCATGGCTCTCGAACTGTTACCTTGGCCCCGTATTCAGGAAAGCGCGAAGCGGCGTAAACCATCTCCACTTCACCCGCAGCGTCGGTTATCTCATAGGCAATCGACGGTGCGGTTATAATAATCTCAATATTGAACTCGCGCCGCAGTCGCTCGGTCACAATCTCAAGGTGAAGCATCCCCAAGAAGCCACACCGGAAGCCTCGCCCCAAAACCCCCGAAGATTCTTCCTCATAGGACAATGAAGAATCAGACAGCTTGAGACGATCGAGGGCTTGCCTAAGAATCGTAAAGTCATCCTGACTGTCGGGAAAGACCGACGCCCAAACCACCGGCCGAGCCGCCTGGTAACCAGGCAGAGCCGGAGTCGGGCGCTTGTCGAGAATAAGAGTGTCACCCACCGTAGCCACCCCTGGCTCTTTAATACCAGTCACGATATAACCTATCTCCCCTGCCTGCAAAGATGGCACCGGGACCTCGGCGGGCGTCACCATCCCTACCTCAAGGGCCGTAAACGTCTTACCGCTGGCCACAAAGCGTAAAACATCTCCCTTCTTCACTTCACCATCAAAGACGCGCATAAACACTATCACTCCCCGGTGATTGGAATATTGAAAATCAAAAATCAAACCGCGATAGGCATCATGTTCTGTGGCCCGGGGCGGAGGAATCCGTTCACAGATTGCTTCAAGCAAATCCGGGACCCCTGCGCCAGTCTTGCCGGAGACCAAAAGAATATCCTCTCTAGTACAACCCAAAAGTTTAATCACTGAATCTCCCACCTCCTCAGGCCGGGAGTGTCCCATGTCGGTCTTGGTCAAAACCGGGATAATCGTCAAGCCAGATTCCTTAGCCATCTGGAGAGTGGTCAAAGTCTGCGCCTGGATACCTTGAGTACTATCGACCAGGAGCAACACTCCCTCCACTGCCTTCAAGGCTCGCGACACCTCATATGAAAAATCAATATGTCCAGGGGTATCAATAAGATTAAGCTGAAATTCCTTACCCTGATGAATATATTGCATTCGTACCGGCTGCATTTTAATGGTGATTCCGCGCTCACGCTCGAGCTCCATCGAGTCAAGGACTTGCTCCTTCATCTTGCGCACCTCCACCGTCTTGGTGTGTTCGAGCATGCGGTCAGCCAAAGTCGACTTGCCGTGGTCGATGTGAGCGATAATACTGAAATTTCTGATATTTTCTGCCATAGGTCTGTGTACTCTATCCTAAATTCAATAAAAAACTAGGGGGTCTTACCTTGTGGAGCAATTACGTCGGTCTTGAGGATCTTAGTCTTAAAAGACAGGAAGATCTCTTTTAGTTCCTTAGAGTCAAGGAGATAATAAGTCAGAACAGCCCCGACGACACCCATGAAACCGGCCATTAGACCCTGAATTGAGATACCAATAAAGGTTTCCTGATTAATACCATCAACAACAAACAAGAGTGTCGCGTAAGCGGCCAAAGCGGCTACTACAGCGGCTACACTAGCCTCGAGAACATGGCGAGTTAAAGAAGACCAGACAAAACCAAAATACCGGGCTGAGAAATACAGCAGCAAGACCATTTCTATAATCACTCCAAGAACAAAACCGAGGGCAAGGATGAGAACCTCTTGACCAACCACACCCTCAAGACGAAGCAGACTGCTCAAAAAGTCCTGCCAATGATATGAAGTTTCATAAAGATGTCTCAACGCAAACACAGAGACTAGAGATAGCATTCCTCCAGTTAATGCCACAGCTAATGGGATTAACGTATTACCGCCTGCGTAAAAAGCACGAATTAGCAATAAGCGCATTGACTGCGCAACCAAGGATAAAACAAACAAGGCCAGTAAAGCAGCCGTTAAGCGAGTGTCGTTCCAACCAAATTCACCGCTACCGAGGACCACTCGAACAATCTGTGCGCGCAAGACTAAGACCAAGGCAATAATCGGTAACGACCAAAAGATAATGTGCCTGAAAGCAGTTAGTACATGCATACAAAAGGCCGCTCGTTCCTGCTTGGCAAACAACTCAGCCAAAACTGGAAAAGCTGCTACTGAGTAGCTCATACCGATGACCGCGAGTGGCACTGATTGAAGGTTAAAAGCAAACTGAAAAACCGACACCGAGCCCACCGACATAATTGTGGCTAGACTTATCAGTATCAGCAGCACTATTTGATGGACTGACAAAGTAATGGCCCGGGGTAAGGCGAAAACCAAAACTGAGCGAATAAACGGCCAGTTCAATACCTTGACGAAACTAAAATCAAGTCCACTTTGGCGTACTAGTGGCAACTGGATGAGTAAATGTCCAGCGGCTCCTATGACAACCCCGAT
The DNA here is from genome assembly GCA_041752435.1 of Minisyncoccia bacterium. Taxonomy (GTDB): domain Bacteria; phylum Patescibacteriota; class Minisyncoccia; order Phycocordibacterales; family UBA918; genus OLB19. The sequence continues at coordinate 3,138 of JBGSWM010000036.1, forward strand.
AACCAAACCACCTAGACCCAAATAAGGATAAAATAAGACGATGCCGAAAATTATACCAATATTGTAAATCAGCGGACTAATGGCATAGAGGACAAATCTTTGTGACAGTTGGGTGACCACACCATAAAGACTGGAGAGGCCAAGTAAAAATGGCTGCAGTAACAGAATGCGAATCAGTAGGACTAGTAATTCGCTACTTTCAGTAAAACCCGGGAAAATAGTGCTGACTAGATAGGGTGCCGTAAAAAATAAAACAACCGCCACCAAACTGTAGGTGAGCACAAAGACCGTAAACATCTGACTGAGAACTGCTTTAGCAGCTGCCATCCCTTTGTCTACTTTAGCCTTGGTAACAAAAGGCAGCAAAACATAAACCGAGAGAATCGAGCTAAATAGAGCAAATAAGACATCGGGAATTCTAAAAGCGGCGTAGTATAGATCGAGCTCTCCCCCAGCCCCAAAAGTGTGGGCCAACAAACGATCCCGGATTAAAGCCAGCATCTGTGAACCAATAGCGAAGAAAGCAAGAATATACGCGGCCTGGTGCAGACCGCGTATTTCGCTATACATTAAGTTAAATACACGCTTGACCATATTATACCTACTCCCCCTCGACCTGGTTATCAGTGACTGACGGTTCCGTAATTTCCTCCGTTACTGCCGGTTCAACCTCAGCTTCTTCACTATAAGGTAGGCGATTGACCGGCGAGACCAAAGACGTATCAGACACATCACTTTGGGTAGCGGCCGATTCCAACTGAGCTGACGATTCCGTTCCAGAGACAGGAATTATCTCATTTAGAGGCGGACTAGAGAGATCACCTCCTTCCACTTGCGAAATCAGTGAACGCAATCCGGCGTTGTCAGGGTTTGTCTCTTGCACTATTCGTAATTCTCTCAACGCTTCCTCCGCTAAGCCCAGATCCAGATAGGATAAAGCCAACATGTATCGTGCATTGGCGTAATACGGGTCGAGCATAAGAGCATTTTGCAGTGACACCACGGCCGACTCTAGGTCCGTGATAGCCAGCTGCAGTAGGCCGAGCTGGAAGTATCGTCCCGGATTATTTGGCTCTAGCGAGATAATTGCTCTGGTCGTCGCAATGGCTGAAGTTGCCTTGCCTTCCCTGATATCAAGCTGTGATGATAAAAATAGAGCTTCAGTATAATCTGGTTTAAGTGCTATGGCAGTCGCCAACTGATTTCTAGCTTCAGTCATATTACCCTGTCGATTCTCAATCTGAGCCTCAATCAATGCATATTCTGGATTGGTTGGATCAAGCTGCTTAGCTAAGGCAAAAGCATCTCGCCGCCTGTTAGCCACATCTTCGACTTGATCTGGACTAATAAAACCATAGAAGCTACCGAGCATGGCGTAGTTAAAAGGACTGGTTCGATCAGCGCTGATGGCTGCTTCGGCCAGACTAATGCCTTCTCCGAGCGAGACCTGGTATCTCTTTTGATCATCAGCAGTTGGTTCTGTGATAACCATGAGACGATTCAATTCTGCTAATCGTAGACGGGCCCTTTCCGCTGGATAAAAATCCTCACCCGGCACAGACTCGGCGAGCCTAAGTAGGGCTTGATCGTAATCGGCTTGATTGTTAGTGGCGGCAAAAGAATTTGCAACTGAGATGAGCTTTGCTTGATTAAAGAATAAAGTGGTCACTGCTATAAAAGCCAGGGTGGAAAAAACAATCACCAGTAAAGTAGCCGCTACCAGAAGAAGACCGTTCTTTCGGTTGGCCGTAATATTGATTGTTCTCACCGCTAAAGACTTGTCCTGACTCTGTGAAATTGCGATGGTAAGACCAGTGAAAAGAGCTAAGAGACACATAATCACCGGCCCAGGACTGTACAGAGCAACGACAATCCACAAATACACAGAGGCCGCGGTGGTCACCAAAATAAGCGGGCGCCAACTAGGATCGGCCAGGGCGGAAATAAAAACTAATCGGTAGACCAAAATTGCATAAGTGATGATAAACCCTAGAAGTAAAATCGACCCCAATAAACCGGTACTAATGATAGTTGAAAAGATGTAGCTATTTCCACTCGGAAAAGTTGTATTCCAAAACTGAGTTTGATTGATAGCTCGATCTTTGTGCTGGCGCCAAGCGTCAGCAAATCGATTTGGTCCTACACCGGTAAAGATGCTTTCTTGGTAGACCACCTTTGCGATTTCGGTAGTGGCACCAAGCGAAGGCCTGACCTCAACATAGTTAAGGCCAGTCAAATTGGACATCTTTGCCCCCACATAATCTCCACTGACAATGAAAACTCCCGAGATAACACAGATGAAAGCAGTCAGTCCTAAAGCAAAACTGGAGGATTGCTTATCTTGACCAAACTCAACGTCACCTCTTAGCCAAGTATCTTTAGCAATCAAGTATAGGAAGGCCATCAAACTGACAAAGCCGATAAAAATCCACAAGAAGGAGAAATTAACCACCGCCAAAATAAGCAAAGAGACCAAGGTGATGAGAGTCGCACCAGCCCTTACCCACCAGGACGATGATACCCGATGAACTACTGCCAATATCACGGACAGAAACAGACCGGCGTAGATTGCCAAATCATTAAAGCCGCCGACTATTGTCTGACTCGGCAGATTGAGTAAATTACCACCCATGACAAAGCTACTTATGGTATAGGCATAAACACCACACAGAGATACAAGCGATAGCAGTAATAATCTCATCATGGTCAACTTCGCATTCACAAGAAGTAGACAAAGACTAACCAAAAAAGCAAACAGAACAGTGAAGCTAACCGTCGGTACCTCGAGTGAACTACCAAAGACGGAATCAAAAAAATCTCCCGATAGGTAAGCTGATATAAAGGAAGTCAGAACAAACAACCATAGAAAAATTAGTGTCAGAGGAGTATAGATACTCAATCGGCCACTCCGTAGCATCGCTAAAGCCGACAAGATGACAGCACCATATACCAAGACTACTACTAGGATAGTTTTAGTAAAACCAAAAGAAATAGCTAGATTTGGGATGTACCAAAGTGGTAAAATTGCGAACACTATCAAGTAAAGAAAACGGGCACTTTGCCAAAATAAAAGGCTCAAATTATCTCCGTCGTCCGCTTTAACTCGTGGTGAAAATATATTGTGGTTCATAAAAATATCTGGCTAAGACCTTAATATTTTTATTGTAACACACACAAAAGCACCTATTGCTAGGTGCTTTTGTGTGTATCTAAGCCGAATTCTGTCAGGATAAATCCTGGATGATCATATACCTAGGATGATAGTTACCTATCACCTCTTGCGGCTCTCCGAATACTTTCCTTGCAGACAGTACTCGGCGCGGCCTTGCACGCGGGTAAGGATTTTGCCGTTTCACCTCTGACGTTGCCGTCAAAGCTATTCCCGAAGGAACTCCGCAGCTTTCGCCTGGGACGTCTCTGCTCGCACCTCT
>JBGSWM010000037.1:0-5391 GCA_041752435.1 Minisyncoccia bacterium
GACAAGTCGGTTGTCCAGTTCCGTCTGGATTTGCTCAGCCAGTTTCAAGGCCTGATCGCGCAGAGCGAGTAAATGTGGCGTTGACTTGGGTGTTGGGTTCTCTACCGGAGCCACAGCTTCATGTGGCTGAGTTCTCGTCTCGGCGATTTCCTTATTTCCTCCCCCTATGACGTATTTGAGCAAAGTCGCTTTCGCCCGGGTTTTGTGTTCAGGTCCTGTCGTCGTAGCTTGACTAGTGCTTGATTTCTGCTTCTCGACCACCCAGCCTGAGCTGTTGAGCCTCTGAATTGCTGCGGCGCAGAGTTTTAGCAGCTCTGCCTTAACGACGCCACGCGGTACCTTGAGGCTACCGGAGTAAACCATCGTCACCCCCTTTACAGGTATGGTGAAGTCGAGGTTAAGGTAGTCTACTTCTTCTGAGTTTGAAATAACTGCAGAAGCCATCGGGCTGTTGGTAGACTGCGCGGCTCGCTTGATCTGAAGGGTGAAGAATTTTCCTTGAAGCGGGGTGTTTACCCCTGCACTCGCTTCTTCCATGAGGCGCTGCAGGGTGCGATTGAGTGAGCCGGGTATTGGCATGTTAATACCACGCGCTTTTGTAACATTTGTTCCGACACTTTTTTTCACGGAGAATCCTTTTGGTTTGAGTTGAAACTTTTGGGAGAACTTCAAATTATATTATAACACGAAATATTAATATATTCAATGTCTTTTTAAAGACATATAATTTACATAAAATAACAAATAATTAGCGGGAACTTTTTAGTTTCTGCTCTCTTTTGAAGCGTTCAATTGCCAGCTCAATCAGACGGGTAATGAGTTCGGGATAGGAGACACCAGTAATCGCCCAGAGTTGTGGATACATACTGATTTTTGTAAATCCAGGAATGGTATTAATTTCATTAACCAGCACTGTTCCGTCTTTCTTTAAAAAGAAGTCCACCCGACCTAAGCCTTCGCAGGACAGGACTTTAAAAGTTTTTATAGCCAGTTTTTTCACTTCCTCGCTTACTACTTCTGGTATCTTGGCCGGTATTTCTAAAGCAGCCCCATTTGGGTCAATATACTTCGCATTGTATGAGTAAAACTCTTGATTTGGTATCACTTCACCAATCGCTGAGGCATGTGGTTCTTGATTTCCGAGCACAGCACACTCTATTTCTCTACCCTCAATAAACTCCTCAACCAGTATTTTGGTATCGTACAGAAAAGCTTCGGCGACAGCCGCAGCAAAAGTGTCTTTATCTTTTACTTTATTTACACCCACCGAGGAACCAAGATTGGCTGGTTTAACAAAGAAGGGAAGTCCCAGCTTGTTTACAACGTCACTAAAATCTATTTTCTCACCTTCTCTAAAAACAAGAAATTTACCGATTGGTATACCTGCGTCACGCAGCAGTCGCTTCATCACATCTTTATCCATCCCGACCGCTGAACCAAGCACGCCGGCACCGACAAAAGGTACTCCGGCGAGTTTTAAAAGACCCTGGATGGTACCATCTTCGCCCAGGGGACCGTGCAGTATGGGAAAAACAACATCGATAGAATTTCGAACGTCATGATTGGTAAGGTTCGATAGCTCGCCAGCACTCTCGGGGATGAGGGCGACCCTCTCACCATTCTCATTGTTAAGTTTAATTAGTTTTGGATCACTAGCGTTTAGCAAGAACTGGGATTTGTTGGGCAGCAGCCAGCGCCCAGTTTTATCTATACCAATGAGTGATACCTCAAATTTATCTTTATCAATCGCGTCTATTACATTTTTGGCTGATTGTAGCGAGACCTCGTGTTCGGCTGACTTACCACCAAACAGTATCCCTACCCTGACTTTTTTATTGTTCATAGATACTAGCTAGAACAACAGAGGTGGTTATAAAGTAACAGAGGGGGATAGAGGGCAGTTTTGGTTGATTCAGCTACGGCCAGTTTGTTCTTGATTGATTTAACAATTTGTCTCGCTCTGTATCCAGGAAGTGTAGGATTAATTTGCTTCAACTTCGGCTAACTTTATTACACAAGGAGTTTCGTATGAATGATCGGCCAAAACTGCATCTCTAACCGTTTGCCAATTTTCTGCCATGGTCTTAAGGATTGCAACGATTTCTTCCGCGGTCTCTACTTTGCCTTTCCAGGAGTAAGTGCTAGTAATCGGAAAGAAGTTTGCACAAGCTATAAGTTTTTCATTTAGCAATAAGCCAGCAACTTTTTGAGCTTCCTCCATATTTTTGTAGGTCGTGTAAATAAGGATAAATTTCATAGTGTTGATTATAGCAAAATTTGTGGTCACGATAAAACCATTTTCTGGGTCTTTGTTGGTCACTTTTCTATGTGTAGATCTGTTATAGGCTAATAGAAATGACTGTAGTTTAGACGCAAAAGTGCATTAAGTGTTATTTATTATGTTTAAGTTTACACTGTATTTATAATTTAATATTTACAGTATGGTTTCGTAGCATACAAAATGCAGAGAATCAGTAATCTGATATGTCAAAGAAAAAATCTACTATCCTAACCGTATTTGTTTTATTGTTATTTATTATTGTCCACTTGTTTGCAACACAATCATATCGAGTGATTCCCTATATTCCATTTAAAATTGCCACCTGTCCGTATGGAGAGGGTCGTTATGTTGAGTTTTACCATGATCTCCCGGGTTTAGTTTTTCCAGGTCAAGGGAGCGATGGCATGCTCCATCTTGTGGTGCGCAATTGGTGGGGTCAGATAGAAAAAGAAGGAATAATGTTTAAATATAATGTTGAGGACATTCATAATCCATGTGAGGGGAGAGAGGGTAAAGATCTAGCTTATTTAGAGAATAGTAAAGGGGGAGCAAACTGGCAACGAATACTCCCTTTATGGGAAACTCCCACAGTTGAGGTAAATCCTAAGGCAATTATTATCAACGAAAATAGGGAAGTTCTCTTTCTCCATTTTGGAAAAGGAACAAGACCAGATACAACATGGCCACGAGGGAACTTATATAAGGAGGGTGAGGACCCAGAGCAATTTATCGTAAAAACAATGCCTGCATATCTTCCATTCAATATCATTTCAATCAAAGAAGCATTTAGAGATGATTTCAAGCTAGATGATGGCTCTATATCACGTTCGATTGATTTTGTTGTTTTGGTAGAGCAAAAGCCGGGAACTACAATGGCTGACTTGCCTAACATTGCTCCCACTGGAATACTTGCAACATATGAGTGGCATGCTCTAGATAGTGAATACGCAAAAAATGAGTTCTGGCACGAAGAATACGAAAAAATACTTTTAACTCTAAACGAATTGTTAACGCAATAAAATCGTTGTTCCCGTGGTTAGTAATTTAAGGAGAATGGTCGAAAATTGAGACATTCATCAGTAATAATAACTCAGAGGAAATGGTGGCTGACCCCATTTTTCAAGGAAATAATTGGGTCGAACCCCTGAGTGAGTGGATTTTAGATATGAAACAAGCCACCTTTTTATCCTCCAGCGATGATTTCTCCGAAATCGCCGCCTTCGTCAAAAAAGTTGGAACGAACCCCTTGGTTCGTGACAAATCCGCGCGCTTCGGCGCACCTGTCCCGTCCCAATTTGTCGCGGAGCGACGGCATATTTTGGCTTCTGCTTCTGCGAGCACGCCTTCGGCGCACTCGCTCAGTCGAGACGAAGTCTCGCTTTGTGACCTCACGGGTAATCGAAACCCGATTTCTTGGATGAGAACCAAGTGTCCTAGCCGTTAGACGATGAGGCCAATTAATAGTTTTCGTTTTTATTTCAACTTAGACTATTTTTGGTACTTGCTTTGACTAAAATTTGATCAAAACAAGTGGCATATTTATAGCAGAAAAAGTGGGGTTGGGGAAGGGTGTTTGGGTGATTTTTCAAACTGGTCGCTCGATTCGGCAAAAGTGTCTTTTCCACCTAGTTTTGCGCAGGGTTATCCGGGGTGTAGCCAACAGGCTTATACAGCAGTTTTACACACCTTTATACCCAGAAGACTGTTAATCAAGGGTATTTTGTCCGTCAGGGACCAGAATTGACACATTTATGTGGCATGAGAAGCTTGGTGTAGGTTTGCGCGGTGGTGAAGTATCTCCATACAACGCTCGAGGCTACGAGCAAAGCGCGCAAGCCAAAGCTCTACGTTGTACAAAAGCAAAAGGCGCCTGGAGGGGCGCTTTTTGCTTTGGTCAGTGTTATTTCCGCTTTGGTCTAACGGGTGCGGAGGGTGACGTAGATGTCCTCTAGAGCCCGCACCGCGTCGCCAGCGGCGATGTTGTTTTGGTGGTAGAGGACAGTGGTACAGTCTCCAGCCGCCCATATACCTGGCGTCTTAGTCTTTTGGGTCCAGGGATCGATCTCGACTCGTCCGTATTCATCAAGCTCCACTACATCGCTCAGGTAGTCGGTATTTGGTAGCATACCAATCTCGACGAATATGCCCGCTACATTCAGGGTAGTTTCTTCGCTAGTCTCACGATCCTTGTAACGTAGTCCAGACACGAAATTATCTCCCGTTACTTCCAGTACCTCAGCGTTTAGAATCCCACGCATGTTGGGGTGAGAGAGAACTTTCTCTACGGTCACAGGGTCAGCCTTGTATGAGCCACTGCGCTGGAGCAGAGTCACGTCCTTGGCGTAGGCTAAAAGCTGCGCTGCCGTCTCAAAAGCTGCGTTGCCACCACCAATTACTGCCACTGACTGACCGGCGAAGATAGGGCCGTCGCAGCTGGCACAATAGGTGAGGCCTTTGTGTTCAAACTTTTCCGCATTAATCGCTGGTAGTTGGCGGCGCTTTGAGCCACTGGCGATGAGAATAGATTTCGCCTCGATGGTCTCGCCCGAGCTTAGAGTGATGGTGAAGTGATCGGCGGTCTTAGCGATCGCGGTCGCCAGAACACCGGATTGAATTGTCACTGAGTCACCAGCGTAGGTAGCCAGGTGAGTCTCGAGATCCTTGGACAGTTGTGCACCACTGATAGCTGGGGTACCAATCCAGTTTTGAATTTCAGCTGAGACAGTACTTTGGCCACCCCACTCCTTGGTGATAAAAACCGTCTTAAGTTTTTTTCGAGATGCATAAACGCCGGCTGCTACACCGGCTGGACCACCACCTATAATCGCTAGTTCGTACATAAATTCCTAACTGTTATTTTCAAGAACCCATATTGTACCGTATGGCGGGTAAAGCACAAAACCAGCCACCGTGAGGTGGCTGGTTTTGGTTTCGGGTTTAGGAGTGGTGGAAATGGCTGGAAAGTTGGAATTGGTCACGGGTCAAAACTATTTAAGCAACCTGTAAGTTAAATAATAGTGTTTAGGTGTAGCTAAGCAAAAATGCTGGCACCGGTCACGAAGTATGTAGATTAGTAACTACTTTAGAGATGCAGCTCGCTACAGCTGACC
>JBGSWM010000038.1:0-4465 GCA_041752435.1 Minisyncoccia bacterium
GAGCTGACGATGGACTTCGTCGACCACAAAAGCGTTATCGACCTTCTCGAGGACCGATAAGGCATTGCGCACCCCTTTCTCCATCGCAATGGTCATTACCTCACCGACGGGATCTTTAGCACTCGCCGTCATCTCCACCGACGCGGCCAGGGTCGGTTCATCAATAATATGATCCTTGGAGAGAATCATTTTGGGGGTAAACTGGGCGTACTCGGAGAGTTCCTGGCGACCCATCGTCTCAATATCCGAATTATCTATCTCGGGCGTGCGCGCCAACAGCTCACGCTCCCGAGCGGCTAATTGCTCGCGCAGATATCTAAGCTCTTCCTCAGGGGAAGAAAATTGACCAGGGGCTCCTTCAGGCATATGCCTATTGTACCGTACAAAAATGACCCCACTCCTCTGTATCCCCGCTTCTTTATTTAATCTATAGCTAGCGTTTAGCCAGCACGGCCTGCTTGTAAGCATCGAGGTGCTCAAGCGCAATACCGGTCCCGGTCGCCACACAGAAGAGAGCTTCATTCGCTAACTGAGCTTTTACCCCAGTGCGACGACGAACCAACTCGGGAAAATTGCGTAGCTGTGATGTGCCACCTGTCATAATAATCCCGCCGTCGATAATATCCGCCGCGAGCTCAGGCGGTGTATTTTGAAAAACATCCTTGATGGCTTTAATCATTTCTCGCAGTTCTTTACTAATCGCCCGCACCACTTCGTTTGTCCGGATCTCGGTCGTGCGTGGTAGCCCAGTTAAGACATCGCGGCCTTTGATATCCATCAGTAATTCTTCCTCTAGCGGCAAGGCCGAGCCGACTTGTATTTTGATCTCTTCCGCGGTCTTCTCACCAATGGAGAGATTGCGCGTCTTTTTGACGTAGTCGATGATCGCTGCGTCGATGCGGTTGCCAGCACACTTCACTGAGTTGGCCGCGACAATACCGCCAAGCGAAATGACTGCCACGTCAATCGTCCCGCCGCCAATATCAACGATCATATGCCCTTGTGGCTCATAAATCGGGATACCAGCCCCGATCGCCGCCAGAATTGGTTCTTTTACTACGTAGGCATTGCGAGCCCCGGCTTTGATAGTCGCCTCCACCACAGCGCGACGTTCGGTCGAAGTCACTCCGGCCGGCACCGACACCATCACATCAGGTTTAAAAATATTAAAACGTGGTAAGGCTTTGCGGAGAAAGTACCGCAACATCGTCTCAGTCACGCGGTAGTCAGCTATCACCCCATCCTTCATCGGGCGATAAGCGCGGATACTGTCAGGTGTCCGGCCAATCATTCGTTTAGCCTCAGCCCCCACCGCCAAGACTTGATTATCATCCCCAACGGCGACCACTGATGGTTCGTTCAGGATAATGCCTTGTCCGGGCACAAACACCAAGATACTGGTCGTCCCAAGGTCGATTCCAATCTTCGGCGTAAAGCGGTTGAACATGAGCCTACATAGTACCGCTTTTCCCCAAATCTACAATGTGAAAACTTATAGCATATATGCTATCCTAGGTCATTATGAAAAACATCGGTCAATCCATCGCTGATATTCGCGAAACCAAAGGCATTACCCAGACAGACTTAGCCAAATTACTCAAAACCACCCAAAGTGCGATTGCTCGCATCGAGAGTGGCAAGCAAAACGTCAGTGCTGATATGCTCAGGCGGATTAGTAAGGCCTTGGGCAAAAACCTCATTACCCTCTCCCCTGGTACCGTCAATATCAAAATCGAAGGCGGACACAAACTCTCGGGCACTATTGAGACCAACACCTCTAAGAACGGTGCGGTCGGCCTTCTCTGCGCCAGCTTGCTCAATCGCGGCACTACTACCCTGCATAAGATGCCGCGAATCGAAGAAGTACACCGGATTATCGAAGTCCTCGAGAGTATCGGTATGCGGGTTGAGTGGAGTGGCAGTACAATCAAGATTACTCCACCGAAGAAGTTTGATCTCAAAAAAATCGACATCGAAGCAGCCAAGCGTACGCGCAGTATTGTCATGTTCATTGGACCGTTGATTCATCTCTTTGAAAAGTTCAGCCTCCCTCAATCAGGCGGCTGCAAACTCGGTAGCCGGACCGTTCAGCCACACTTTTTCGCCCTCGAGAACTTTGGCGTCAGTATCAAGACCACTACTGACAGTTATGAAATCACGACCGAAGCCAAGCAGCCCGAGGAAATTATTCTCTACGAATCAGGCGATACCGTTACGGAAAACACTCTCTTTGCCGCCGCTCTCACTCCCTCAACCACCGTTATTAAGTATGCTACCGCCAACTACATGGTGCAGGAGGTCTGTACTTTCCTCTCGCTTTTAGGAGTAAAGATTGAAGGTTTTGGTACGACGACCCTGCGCGTGACTGGTGTCTCTGAAATCAAGCAAAATATTGAATACACCCTCTCAGAGGATCCAACTGATAGCATGTTCTTCATCGCCGCCGCCATCGTCACCAACTCAGCCATGACTATTACCCGCTGTCCGATTGAGTTTCTTGAACTAGAGCTTTTAGTTTTAGAGAAAATGGGACTGGAGTACACTAAGTCAAAAACCTATCTTTCCCATAATGGCGTCACCAAGTTGGTGGATTTAAAGATTAAGACGAGTAAGCTCAAAGCGCCGACCGACAAAGTCCACTCCAGACCCTATCCTGGACCAAATGCCGACAACCTGCCTTTCTTTGCTGTCATCGCCACGCAAGCGGAAGGACAAACCCTCATTCATGACTGGATGTACGAAAAGCGCGCTATCTACTTCACCGAACTCGACAAGCTCGGCGCGGAGACGGTGTTGGCTGACCCACATCGTATCTACATCACAGGCCCAACCGAACTACGTGGCACTGAACTAATCTGCCCGCCAGCGCTCCGCCCCGCCACCATCCTCCTCATCGCCATGCTCGGTGCCAAAGGCCATTCCATCTTGCGTAATATTTATAGCATCAACCGTGGTTACGAAAAGCTGATTGAACGCCTCGCTTCCTTAGGCGCCAAAGTGTCGTATCTTGATGAGTTTTAGTTAATTAGTTATCTTAAAATTAATTATGGCAAAGCCAGGCATTAATGAATTCTACGATGTAAATAAGTTTCCCAAGGAACCGGGTATTACCTATTTTGGAATATCAATACCTTTACTAAACAATACACAAAGCCCTGAGAAATGCTACGAGATGGACATGCATACACTAACAAAGATTCAAGTATCAAACGTTGGAGCTCAAGTCGTTTATACGGATAATTTATATTTGTACAGCCCAGAGTCTGCTATGGATTTAAAACTCAAACATCAAAAAATTATTGAGGAACATAAACGCGGCTGGCTAAATCTGATTAGAAAAAATATTTCTCTTATTCCCAGTGCCTTTACCTTTATGACCTGGAATCAACTTATTCTTGATTGTGAAAACTTTTCTACTCACTTGGTACAATTTAGAAAAATCCACGATGGTGATACCAGACTCCAACAACTGGTGCAACTTGATATTAAAGGGACCGGAAGAGAAGTTAATCAATACACCATAGGTTATATGCTTGAAGAAATCTTACTTGACTACCTCATAATGAAAGGAAAAGTACGTTTACAAAATGAGTATACAAAAGATAAAGAAGTTTGGATATTAAACTGCTATCCAGGGAAACCACACCGGTCACACATCTATCTTCATCAACAAAATTTCTTTGCCTTCGAAAATCCAAAAAATGAATACGAGAATAGTTGGTATGACCTCATGAACAAAAAACTATACCATTTTGAACGTTTAGACATAGACACTTTTGATTTCTCAAAGATTGTACCAGTATAAATTTCAGACTTCTTGCTACATTTGCTAGAATGGCCACATGTTTGTTATCGAGGTAATTCCACTTATTCTAGGCACTAAACTAGATACTTTGTCCTATTATAGTAGTACTGACTACGCGGTTGGTACTTTCCTCAAGGTCCCCATCCGAAACAAACTGACCTCCGCCATCGTCACCGAAGTCCACACAGTCAGCGACAGCAAGACTGAACTAAGGAATGCCACTTTCTCCTTGAAAAAGCTACCGCCGCAAGCCGACATAACCGCGGTCCCCGAGAATATCCGTAATACCGCGAAGGCTTTGATGGCCATCTACCCTAGCTCGCTCGGAGCCCTACTCTACCAGCTACTACCAAGCGAAGTGCGCTCGGGCAAATACCAGTACCCAGCCATCTCGACCCTCAAGCACGCGGAGGAAAGCGCACCGCGCGTGATAACGGGGCGAGTAGCAGAGCGGTACATCGCTTACCGCACTCATATCAGAAGCGTCCTCGCGCGGCGCGGGTCAGTGCTGTTTGTCGTACCCACCAGTGCCGACATTAAGCGAGCCGCCACAGAGCTAGCGGTTGGCATCGAAGATCGCCTGGTGGTCTTCTCCCCACAAGACACCGAGAAAAAGCGTCGTGATGCCTACGCCGCTTTTGACGACACCTCACTGGCCAA
>JBGSWM010000039.1:0-9324 GCA_041752435.1 Minisyncoccia bacterium
GGGAGCAGCAGCATCAAGCTCACTAGCAGCCAGAACGGTACTGCTCTCAATATCGGCAATTAAATAGTGAGGGGTATTGAGTTCAGGTATTTTTGGTTCATAGAGAAAAGTCTCGTGACTGTCTTCAAGTTCGTGAACTAAAACCGGGGTTTTAACCTTTACTAGTTCATAAAGCTTTTCGGCATCAGTGGTACTAAGACGAATACAGCCACCCGAGAAGCCTTCCTGCACAGCGGTCCCATCCGGATACTCTGGCCAACCGTGAATAAAGAAGTTGCCTTGAAAGGCCATACTCCAAGGTTGATAGACTTGCCCAAAAGATGAAAAATGATTTTCCTTTTTGAACTCAACTTCGTAAAGACCAGCCGGTGTTTCCCACCAAGAACCTTCCTTCCCTTTACTCAAGATGGGTAGACTCAAAAGCAAGATGCCGTCTTCAAAATAGCGAAGCTGCATTTCAGTTAAATCTGCTTCCACAAAAGTTACTGCCTCATCAATAAAAGCATCTCGCGTTTCCTCAAAAAAGTTTGGTTGACTGAGAGCGACCTGTACCCCATAACTAAGTGGCCTCACCTCACTCGTGACCGGATTAATGATCGAGACACTCGGTAGTGAAGCGACGTTGTACTTAGCGTAGGTCTCAATCCCAATCGTCCCGATGGTAAACATGAAAAGCAGACTAGCCACCATCACCGCCAAAGGAGCAGCGTAAGCCTTGATCGCTAGTGGTGTCTCGCCTCTTTTGGCTAACTGGTTTTTCTTACCATATGGAATAAGCATCCCGTCACCGGATTTTGGAATATCATCCTTAAAGTTCACGGCATAAAACCGCCGCTCACTAGTTTCGTCATCCATCATTCCCTTATCATACCCTAAGCTAAGGTTAGTTTTACTGGCTTAGCCACAACCTAAATCTAGTCGGAAACCGCAATTTCCAAAGTATCAGGAGCGAGCAAGGCGGCTTTAGTATAGATATTTGAGGGCGCCCAAATCATCCACGACATTACTCCTGCGTCATAACTGGCCTGAATCTGGGCTCGTACGTCAGCCGCATCGTAGTCGCCACCGTAGTCAAAATCTTGAATCCAAGTCCGGAGTTTGTCGGCCGTATAGACTGGCTTGCTATAGCTAGCCGGAGTCGAAGTCCCGATTCTTTCATGAAGAAAACCTTGCATTGGCGTGGTTGAAGACAGTAGTCTATTTACACCAGCCTGCATGGCATAATTCACCACCTTGTAAGGATGGTCGTTTGGGTTACCGAGACCAAGAAAAGAATTTGGATAGTGTGAGGGGTAAACCATCGGCGCCACAAAATCAAAGTACGGCACGGCCCGGTCTTGCACCTGACCAATCGAAAGATCGTCGAAGTTGGTGGTAGTCATGCCAAAGAGGTCAGCTGAGGTATAGGGAGTGGTCGAAGCCCGACCGGTGTTTTCGTGGCGCACGGCCGAGAAGACTGACTCGTCACTCAAGAATTCATTTAAATATTTAAAGAAGGCTTCGAGGTTGGCTTGCTTGTCACTACCATAGGGTCCAGCTTCGCTTTGCGGGAACTTTATATCTCGCATGTTACCGTCTGAAGGATAGCGCACGTAGTCAAAGTTGAGTTCATCAAAGCCAATGTTGTAGGCATTGACTGACAGCTCTAAGATATGATCCCAATACGGCTTGGTCGCCACATCAATAAACGACAGGCCTTTACCATCGTGCCAAACAGAGCTATCAGAAGCCTTTTGAACCGCTAGCTCAGGATGCTTTGGTGCATAAAAGGGATCCTGAAAGACGGTGATGCGACCGATCACAAAGATATTTTGCTCATGCAAAGTGGCAATGAAATCCGCCATGTCTCTCGTCCCACAAGCCGCCTTCTCCCAAGCTGGTCGCCAATAATCTGACACGGGTGGAAAAGATATAGTGCCGGAGTAATCTTTGATATCAATGACTACACTATTGATCTCGGTTTCGTTGATGAGCGCCACCAGCCGATCACGGAAGCTTGGTGTCCCCGCTACACAAGCGGTCATATAGATAGCCTTCACCTGTGCGGGCAAGGGTACGTGTCTTACCACTGGTCGATTGTCTATGATAGGCTCTGGCGCGGCCGGAACCTCTTTCGTGGCAGTCGGGCTCGTGATGACTCGGGTCTCGGCCGAACGGACGTAAGTTAGCTGTTCACTAGGAATATAAAAGAAACTCAGGCTGGCCAGCAACAAGACGCTTCCACCAATTATGAAGCTAATTTTCTTATACATAAACGATAAGCCTATTGTAGCTCAGAATCCTTAAAAAGAGGCTCCGTCGTCTCCACAAATGAGTCATTCCCCCGCTCGCCATTACCCCTGTCAATTTTGGATAGATAGACGGCTCGTCTAAGTGCATAGCCAACTAAGATTAAAATCAGCCCCACCCCAGCGATAGAATACTGACGCCAAGCCTCGGGAATACCCAGGAACGGCACTAAAAAGAGGAGAATGCCGGCGATAAAAACAAAGGTTTCTTTAGTCATAACAGATATTCAGTAATTTACGGCAGTATAACCCAAAACTTCCCCAGATGCGAAATCTGGGGATAAATCGACATTAATTGATCATTACCCAAAGATTTTGCTGGGCTAAAACTTAAGAGACCAAAACCACGAACTCTCCTCTAACCTTATCGGGGTGACTAGTAAAATATTGCCAAACCTCCTCAGGAGTTCCCTGTACCACTTCCTCGTGCATCTTGGTCAGCTCTCGCGCCACGGTAATAGTACGGTTAACCGTACTATTTTCAGCCCCTAAGTTTTTAACCAAGGAGTCTAAGGTCTTCATGATGCGGTGAACGGATTCATAAAAAATCACGGGCATATCATAGCCAGGGATAGATTTGATAAAAGTCTCTCTGCCCTTCTTGTGGGGGACAAAGCCGAGGAAGACAAAGTTGTTGCCGGTAATACCAGCAATCGAAAAAGCGGCCGTGATAGCTGAGACGCCGGGAATAGCGTCGATCCGGACCTCAGGCAAGGCCGCTTTCACCTTTGCTACTAGATAGACGCCTGGATCACTCACCCCTGGAGTGCCGGCGTCAGACACGAGAGCGATATGCTGACCCTCCTCTAAGTCGGCCAATATCCCCTCGTGCACACCTTCGCTGGCGTGGGCATCATAACGCTTCAACTTAGCTTTTATCTCGAAGTGGGAGAGAAGCTTCCCCGTTACCCGAGTATCTTCACAGAGGATATAGTCCACCTCCTTAAACACCCGCAAAGCGCGCAGCGTTATATCTTCGAGGTTGCCAATTGGGGTGGCGATGACTGAGAGTCGACCAGTTGTTTGCTTAGTTTCCATATTTAAAATTACGCTATCATTGATTGCCTAAAAAGAGAAGCGGCCGATCACAAGGATCGGCCGTTCAGAAATAACCAAAGAGGCGGCGGTACCAGCCGACAGCTGTCTCCTGCCAGGCTCTCGGCAAGAAAGTCTTGGCGTATCGTATCACCTCCAGACAATACTCCTTACCGCTCCAACGTTCAGCTGAAGCGACGAAGTCTACATTGGCGATGATCTCCCCAACCTCCTCACGAGACAGAGGACAGCCAGCACGCAAGGCCTCTTCTCGGACCAGAGTAGACATGATTCGTCTGATTCGAGGCAGGTGTCCCGCCGCACTCACTACCGTGAGCTGAATCTGACGATTCCAGGGCTTGGTGTAGCGAACATACGCTTCCACTTCGCCGTAGGTATCGAAGGTGTTCATGGGTATGACCCGCGCATACCTACGCTGCCGCTGTAGGTAGCGGCGAATCAAAGTCGCCGCTGTCGGTGCCTGGGGGTAGCATGGACAATGGCGTGAGCCGACCAGAATCACTCCACCCGTCTCTTCGACGAGCTCTTCTGCTCGGCGAACTCGAAGCTGAGTATCTGGTCCCAGGACTCGACCTTTCTTCCTTAATGTCCCTCCAAACAGGAGGATATATTCACGCATCGTAACCTCCTGAAATTGAAAGAACAAAGCCCACTCAATCGAGTGAGAACTTATCAATATTAAACCGTACTATGCCTATTTTGTCAACCTAAGAAGATTTGGCTGTGAGTAACTTATGTTTCCTCTTAGCGTGCCAATATTAAATTTTTGACTGTGGTGACTCATAGTATATGCCTTGGGCTAAAATTAGAACATCATACATAAAATCTAGCCAACCAAACTGGTAGCAATATTAGTCACATCTCCCGCCCCCATGACCATGACCACATCATCTTTACCAACAGCTTCTTTTACCGCCAAGGCAGCTGCCCCAAGTGTCAGGAAGCTTTCCGCCGCCACTCCTTTCTCTTTCAGTTTAATCATTATCTGCTCACTACTCACCCCGCTAGCATTCTCTTCCCGAGCAGCGTAAATGGGGACCAAAATTACTCTATCCGCCCCTGCCAGGGCAGCCACAAAATGATCAAACAACTCATGCGTGCGCGTATAGGTGTGTGGTTGAAAGACGACCGTCAGTTTCGCATGGGGATGGAGCTCGCGCACACCGGCGATGGCGGCAGCGACCTTTTGCGGATTATGCGCGTAGTCATCATAGACCGGAGCGTTATTTACCTCGCCTTTATACTCAAACCGCCGAGCCGTGCCAGCGAAGTTGAGAAGGGCCGTATCAATATCAGCCGTTTCAATACCGACCGCCACCGCGACCGCTTCAGCCGCCGCGGCATTGAGGCGGTTGTGTAGTCCCGGCTGACGTAGAGGTCGTTTTAAATTGAGATACTTGGTGTAATCCACCACCGTCGCCTCCGCCCCCAAAAGGACTGGGGCGACATTAGGGTCTTTAGTGTTGGTAATTATAAAACCATCTTCGGGTACCTTAGCGATTAATTCTGCAAAAGCGGCCTGCACATCAGCTAGATCAGCGAAGTAGTCTGGGTGATCATAGTCAAGGTTATTTATCACTAGAATGTCGGGTACAAAATGCAAAAAATGTCGCAGGTATTCATCCCCTTCCACAATAAAATACTTACTCAATCCCGGGCGATAGTTACTTCCCGTCTTGCTGCGGAGTGACCCGACCACTACCGTTGGATCAAAACTCGCCTCTTCAAAGATATCAGCGAGCATAGCGGTCGTAGTGGTCTTGCCGTGAGTACCAGAAACCACTATCAGATAGTACTCGTTAGCTACTTGCGACAACGCTTCAAAATAGCTGAGAGTTGGAACACCAGAAGCCCGCGCCGCTTCTAGTTCTTGCCAGCCAGCCGTCTCTTTAGTCACGCCGTCACTGTAGACAATTAAATCTAGATCGGCGGTAATATTAGCTGGTGACTGGGTAAAAAAAACTTTTACGCCAGCCGCTACTAGTTTTTCGGTGTTTTTAGTCTCAGCGATATCTGAACCCTGCACCTGCCAACCTTCGTGTAAGTAGTGCCGGGCCAGGCCGCTAATACCGATACCCCCAATCCCAATACAATGAACTTTTTTAAAATTTGCTGGTTTCATAAAATTATCTTCAGTATCAATATCATCATTTGAGGAAGGTTGGACCTTCCTCAAATGATAGCCCTTTCCAACGACAGAGAGACTGGTAATGCTTTTTATATGAAGGAAATAGTTCTTTAAATAATGTCTTATCCAGAACTGAATCTGATATCCTACCAGACTCATTACCAGAATAGACTGATAAGCTTGTACCAGGGTCACTCTCTACTTCATTAATTAATGACTCAACCCTGCTCGAGTCAATCATATCAAATTTTTTCCTAACTGGATTAAGGTGAATGTATTCGAAGAGATACTTTAGATATTCATTTTTAGCCGCATGCTTTATTTTATATTTACCTTGGAAAAGTGAGCCTGTTCTTTCGTTTTTTATATTGAAATACATAGTGTATCCAGTAGAGACTTTTTGCTTAAATTTGCCTATACCTCGCTCAACATTTGATGACATTAGCAAATGAAAATGGTTTGGTAAAAGTGAATAAGCATAAACTGAAACAAGCGGCTTGCGAGATCTCTTAATTAACTCAGGAATGGAGAAATCACGTATTGACTGATTTATGTCTACGGAAGTAGTATCGTTTGCTAACAAAAGTAGCAAAAGAAAACGCTGATAATCATGTTGATTATCAAAAACTACTCGCTTTTCAACGCCACGATTGTAGATATGATAGTACTCACCTGGTACCGACTGAACACGAATACTCATGCTTGTATTATAAATCTACTGTATCTTGAGGAAGGTCCAACCTTCCTCAAGATACAGTAGCGATAAATCGTCTAATAATTTCTGTCTCATTTAATTCTTCTCGCGTGGTCAAACTGACCTGCTTTTCCATTATGGATAGTAAATCTGATGGCGCCAGCCAAAGTAGCTTCGACCGATTTTCAATTTCTGTTTCATCACGCTTTAGACCGACTCTTTGTAGTCTCACCGAATGATACAAGGTTGTCTTTTCAAATATAAGATCGTCACCATCATCGACATTAGATATTAAGGCACCGAGGTATTTTTCTACTACGCCTTTGGCACCGAACTCTTCCTCAATTCCCCGTAAGACTGCCTCACTCATTGACTCACCATCATGGAGAGTCTCCCTCATTAAGATATAAACTTCATCTAAACCACCACTAAGATGTTTAACATCATTAGGGAAGTCCGTGCTTAAATAGCGATGAACACAAACCTCGCCGCGATTATTAAACAAAACTGCACCGACTGAAACATGGTAGGGATTCCTTCTACTGTAAGAATATAAATTATCCATAATCAGTTTTTATTTTCCTCGTACAATTTTAGAATTCTATCGACTGACGAGGCCCGTTCTGGCGGCAGTTCATTTAAGTAAAACCACTTAGCTTCGGCAATTTCAAAATCATCAATCTGAAAATTGGCATCAGCCGGCGTAGCGGTATAGCAGTCCACGGTTACTTTCTTGTATTCATAGTCACTCTCGTAGCGACCAATGAAAGTCACGTGGTCGATCACCATATTTAGCTCTTCATACACCTCGCGCACGGCCGCTAGTTCTGACAACTCACCGCTCTTTACCCCGCCGCCAGGAATAGTCCACTGGCGGTGACCGTAGTTGTGGCGAACAAAGAGAAATTTCCCTTCATGACGCAGCAGAACCTTTACCCCACGTCCGACCGGACGCACGATAAACCAATACAAGCGTAAAATGCTATGAACGAAATTTATATAAAGACGTTTAATTTTCTGAATCATTTTCCTGCTTTTTAATCAGCGACATAAACTCGTCGTTGCGCTCATACTCGTTTTTGTACTGACCAAAAGAAGCAAATGCGGGAGAGAATAGTATCACCTCACCGGCTTTGGCTGCGGCCAGCGCCTCATTAACTGCCACCTCAAGAGAGTCTACCAGACTCCAGTCAACTGGAGTATCTGGGCCTAGGATTTTAATGAAGGCAGCGGTGCCAGTGCCTGGTATACAGAAGACCGCCCGTACATGGCTTTCAATTGCGCCTGTAAGTGGGGAGACATCTAGTCCTTTATCAGCGCCACCCATGATTAAGACTACGTTTTTCCCAGTGGCCACGGCCTTGATACCAGCGGCGGTCGCGGTCGGAGTAGTGGCGTTGTTGTCATTGTAAATGCGCACTCCATTATGATCCCCCGCCAGCTCTAGTCGCCCCGGCACACCCGGGAAGGAAGCCAGCCCATCAAAAATCTCTTCTTCCGAAAGAACAAGCGCTTTGAGAGCTTCGTAGGCCAGGGCAGCGTTTAGACGATTATGCTCTCCCGGCATCGAGAGTAAGCAATCCTCAGGAATGACTGAAGCATCGGCCAAAATAACTTCTTGCCCCAAGGTACCAGCTGTTTTGGTGGCTCGCTCAAAAACTGCCGGCGTGGTAATAAACACCCCGCTCTCCTCTTGGTGCAAAAATATCTGTGCTTTATCTTGAAAATACAAATCCATCGCCTTGTCGTACGTCCTACCCCCAGCTTGATAGTAATTAAGGTGATCATCCATAAAGTTGGTAAAGACCGCGATTTGTGGCGAGATACCAGACCAGCCAAAACCTTGTAGCTGCCAGCTATCAAGCTCCATCACACAAAGAGAATCTTCTTTTGCCTGATTAAGGAGCTGAAGATTAGACACGCCGCGCACGTTACCCCCGAGGAGAATCTCTTCACCCGTAATAAAAGAGAGTACATGATGAATCATATGGGTCACCGTACTCTTGCCACGGGTACCGGTCACCCCGATTATTGGCACTTGGGACAGTTCGGCAAACCAGGCCGCTGACTGCTTCAGTGGGACGTTCGCAGCACGAGCAGCGAGAAGACACGGCAAATCAAGTGGCGCGCCTGCGCCCACGAGGACAAAATCTGTCTCGGTAAAGTCCTCCTCTTCATAAGGACCAAACTTAAACTTAATCGTCGGATAGTCAGCCAAGGCATCAACCGCCGCCTGCATTACAGTAGCAGGTGCATCATCCACCACCAACACTTCCGCCCCAGCCGCAGCGAGGTAAGCAGCGTCACCAATCCCCCGCCCTAAGAGACCAATCCGCATCACCGTCACTCGTTTGTTTTTAAAATAGTCCTTTACCATAGCACTATCATACGTAAATCCGGGGCTTTTGCCAGTCTCCTAGAGCGGTGGATAAGCAACGGCTTGATGAAGTCATTTGCTATACTTATAGGTATGCCACAAAAGAAACTTGAGCACTATAAATATTTTGAACCGTTCGCTTGGACTCTCTGTATTAGTTTTGCGGGATTTGTCGGACTACTGGCTTTACAGGTAAACGATACCATTACGGAATTAGAGATGACCAACCTCACCTTTGAAGCGCGCCTAAAAAGTGTTGAAGAAGCAGTCAATGTCAATCCTCCGGCCGCCGACCTCAATCGTTAAACAAAATTCCTCCAATTGGAGGAATTTTTGTTTCTGGACACACTTCGCAAGACTCATTCAGTATTTTTACGAACGGAGTGAAGGAAAAAGACGAATGAGTAGACAGCTTCTGTAAGAAGCGAACCTGGGACCAGGAAAGCTAAGAGAAGGCTGTTCGCCAGATATAGTAAAAGCCCGTGTGCGCGCTCTAGGTGAGGAAGTCTGGGAGACTTCCGCAAGACCTAGGCCTTTGGGTACAAAAGTGTTTAATTACTGGACATAGTAAAAGCCCGTGTGCGCGCTCTAGGGGTCGAACCTAGGACCTTTCGAGTATCAGTCGAATGCTCTAGCCAACTGAGCTAAGCGCGCACACGGGCTTCTACGCCTCGTAAGTGACCGCTACTATAGCAAATATGAAAGAAAAATGTAAGGGCTTTGTCTAAAATATGAATAGGGCGGTGACAGGATTCCGTTCGGAAATCTTGTCACCGCCCCA
>JBGSWM010000040.1:0-7670 GCA_041752435.1 Minisyncoccia bacterium
CCTATTTTGTATGTCTTTAGTTTTTCGCCGACACTTTTTTCACCTCTCGCCAGTTTGTCGTATAAGCGGGTGACATGCTATTACGGCGCGCCTGCCAACGACGTTGACCATTACCAGACACCGTACCCAGCTGCAAGACCGAGTGACCATAACGCTCATTGATATTTAGCATGGCTTTTGTCACCTCCATAGTCGCTTCATTCACTGCGAATAAAGAACCGGTAGTGATTTCAGACGGTTTAACATTGGCCACAATACCGGCCTTCTGGTACGGTATATTCGGCTTAAAATAGCCTTCTACCGCGTCACTGACCAACCTCTCTAACGTAAAGAGATCGAGGGTTGGAACGGTCAATTTAAGCTCCACTGAACTACCTCTAAAAGCATAGTCCGTATATCGTCCTGGATACATCATAACGCGCAGGCTGGTGATCACTGAAACCTGGCGTGACGCTGACTTAACTACGTGTTGTAAATGATAAAAAAGGGCTTCTCGCATATCACTCTTTTGGCTAGTGGTAGCCGAAAAAGACCGGCTACTGGTCAGACTTTGTTTACTTACCCGCAAAGCCGCCAATTCACCGCCCTTGACGCCTAAAAGCTCCGCCCGAAGGCGAACCCCCTCGAGCCCAAACCACTGGCCGGTTTTTGCTTCACTTAAGGCTAAAAAGTCCGACACTGTCTTTAGTTCATATCGGGAAAAGTGTTCCGTTCTCCCCCGCCCCACTCCCCACAATTCAGTGAGGTTGATTTCAGGTATCTTCTTTTGCCATTCTGACTTCGGCAAAACACACAAACCGTTTGTCTTTTTGGCTAGACGGTTAGCGTACTTAGCCTGTGTCTTTGACGAAGCAATCCCCACCGACACCGGAATCCCGACCTGCTGCCAAACCAAGTCCTTTAGCTCTCGAGCAACCTGCTCTGCCCTCTCTTCGTCTACCCTAAAAAAACACTCATCAATTGAGTAGACTTCAATATCATCCAGATATCTTTCAACCGTATTAAAGACACGACGCGAGATATCGCGGTATAAGGAGAAGTGTGAGGAAAAGACCTCTGCCTGCATTGAAGACAATATGTCTTTTACTTGAAAGTAAGGGACACCCATTGGTATTCCTTTGTCCTTTATCTCACTTGAACGCGCCACCACGCAGCCATCGTTGGAGGAGAGTACGACTACCGGACGATGTTTCAAATCGGGTCGAAATAATCGCTCGCAAGACACGAAAAAATTATTGCAGTCCAAAAGGCCAATCATTTGCATCATTGGATTATACCCCACAATGACAAATCTCCCTCTCAGTCAATCTTCATCATTAGAACTGCTCCCAGATCTTTGGATCTTCCTCACCATCAATCTTAAAGAAAGCTACCCCCGCTAAGTTATATTTAGACGCTAGAGAAATCTTAGCCTTGGCCGCACCAGCATCAGAGTAGCTAGCGAAGCGTACTGTTACTTCCGTCTGAGCTAGGTTGGCGAACAAAAGCGCGCGAGCTGCATCTGCGTAACCTTTCGGCGTCCCAGCCGGTACTGGCAAGGAGATTAGGAGTCGGTAGGGTGAAGTATTAGGGAAATATGTAAAGACCATCTCGTCACTAACTGCCCGACCGCGCGTTACCTTATATTCTCGAGACAACTCACGCAGGCGGGGGACGTTAATACTAGCTACCGACTTATAGTCTCGATACCAATCAGGTGAAACTGACACGTCCCAAACCCGCCCATAAGTTGTAATCCCCAAATAAATCTTGTCAGCCGGAATATCCTTAAGTGCCAACTTAATAACTTTCTCTACCCAGCCAGTGTCAGCAATCGGCATATAGGGTAGACCAGTTCTCTCACTGTTAAGGCTAAGATCTGCCCGCTGTTGATCATAAGTCATTAGCTCTACCCGATCACAATACTTAGCAATCTCTTTGTAGTCATTGGCGTACTTAAGCTGTTTTGGCACCTCTTTATACAGATCCTCGGCCGGAGTACGAGCTTCGATAGCGCAAGTCAAGAGTCGCTTGCCCAAGGCTTGGTTTAACTCCTTAATAAATAGTGAGAAGTAATCCTTCGTCTCGGCCAACTTTTGCTCATAATCAATGTTGATACCAGCAAAATCCTTCTCTTCGACCAGGTCCACAATTGCCTCAATATGCTTTTGCCGCAAAATCTTGTCACTGAGGACAATATGAATAGTTGGACCGTCAAACCAAGCAATGGTCGGGATTATTTCGACTTGATTTTTTTTAGCTGACTTGAGCAAATTCCGCCAATCATCACTTTCGATATCTGACTTAGCCACAATCTTGGCATCTTTGTCTATTTCGTAAATAAAGGGATAAATAGTATCAATTTTCTTGATATTTTTTGCAGCACTCTCTGTCCCTAGTTCGACCTGCCACCAAGGCACCCAGCCAGCCACTTTAAGATCTGCTGCCAAAGCACTTTGGCCAGAAACAACTCCAAAACAAATAAAAGTCAAAATAAGTGGTCCAAAAAATTTAATCATGTGTATTAGTTATGACGCCATCAACTACGATATCTTACGTAAAGGTTCTGACCGAACCGACTACCACACCCCAGAGATAACAGTCCTCTGCTTCATTCAAGAGAATTGGTTCGTACTGGTCATTTTCAGACAATAATCGACCCACTCCCCGGCTATATTCAAGCCTTTTAACCACTAATTCTCCATAAACCGCAGCGACGACAATCTGTCCCGATTTTGGTGTCACGGCACGATCCACCACCAAGATGTCGCCCGAGAAAATCTGCGCCCCCTCCATAGAATCACCCTCCACCTTAACAAAGAAGGTGGCGTCTGGATGATCAATTAGTAAATCATTCAAATCCAGGGACTTTTCAACCAAATCATCCCCCGGAGCGGGAAAGCCTGCGGCTGGCCTTGAGGCAAAGAGCGGCCGAGCTAGACTTTTATCAGCTAATTTTGGCTTTATGAGTGGCAGAATTACTTTTGTCATAATCTATAAACGATAGTATCCAGTCGGCCCTTCGGCCGCAATTACTACGGTAGTGGTCAGATGAACGTGGAGAACGAACAGGCTAGACAGTAGGAGCAGCAGCATCACGCCATAAGCAATTGATCTTGGTCGGTGGTAGCGGACCCCAAAGCCAATTGAAATCAACAATAAGGCGGTAATTATGCTGCCCATAAATAAGTAAATGAAATGTAGAATGGAATTTGGCTTCGTGGCCAAACTACTGACTGATGTAACCGCAAAATCTGGGTCTTGGTTAAAGTTGGTCAAACTAGGTTCGGCCGCCAGAGCGGTCGAAGTAGCAACAAAAGATTCACTTTTAATAGCAATTGGTATCTCATCTATCTCATTTTCATCTGTCGAGACATACTCGCTGGCCACAACTTCTTCACTAGCCGCCGCTAAAAGCCTAACTGATTCATTACTTATAACATCGCCCTCCTCTTGACTGAGAACCAGGACCGGTAAATCATTTGACTCACCGAGAACCACTTCGTCGACAACAACCAATTTTTCTAGCGAACGAGGACCGGCCTCAGTCACAAAAGACCATGACTCACTGACATCGGTCGTATCTACTATAGCCAGAGGCTGCCAAGCTGAGGCTGGTGTACCAAACAACTGCACCACAAACACGGTCTCATGCCCTTGATATCTACCCTTGGCCGTACCAACGCCAATCTCAGTGTAGTGGTGATTAATAATATTGGCCCGGTGAGCCGGTGACTTCATCCAAGCCTCAACCACCTCACTTGAGTCAGTGAAGTGCACCGCCAAATTCTCCCCAGCGTGCGCATAGGTATAGGAGACTCGCTCCAGCCAGTACCAAGGCGAAACTCCGGCTGGACTATAATGGGCAAAATAGCCATTCTTAGCCATGTCTTCAGCCTTTAACCTAGCCGCTTCATCCAGACGTTCATTACGAGTAAGTGGGAGAGCGTTTAAAGTAGCTCTTTCCTCATTAGTTTCCTTAATCACTACCGCCGGCAATACGGTACCCACCAACCACGAAGAAGATAGCCATATTAACGACTGCAAATTAACCATAGCAAACGATAGAATGATTAAGCCGCCCATCATAATAAAGGCTGTCTTTTGTAACAGGTGTGGCGCATAGTCGTTTTCTTCACTAGGCCAAATGGTATGTCTGAGATTCATGAGCTTTACGGCATTATAGCAATAATTTTTAGCTATTTGCTACGCCTAGTGACTGATGGGCGGCGGAAACAACGGCCTGATGTCAAAATTGAATCGTTGTTTTTAAGCTAAAATAAGAGTAAATTAGAGCTATCACAATCACCACCAAAATGGTCTGTGTTAATCTATTAACCACTATAATTATCGACAATACACTATGCTGGAAAGAAAATTATCTCCAATCAAGGCCATTTTTATTATAGGAGTTCTCTTATTATTACTTTCTCCCACCTCAGCGCAAGTAACCCAGGCCGAAGAAATACCCTTAGTGACCGAGGGGTCGACCATCACAGAGTTAGAAACTTATAAGATCTCTGGTTATAAATGGCACGATACTAACGGAGATGGATACTGGAACGAAGAACCCACCCTACCAGGTTGGGCAATTACCTTATCTGAAGGCGAGACTATTTTGCACACCATCACTGATACCAATGGGTACTATGAATTTATCGTTAACAATCCAGCTCTCTATACTGTTAGCGAAGAAATTCAGACCGGCTGGACCCAAACCGGACTCTTAGAGAACAGTTTGGCTATTAGTGGCTCGTTTACCTGTACTTTTGGTTTAATCACCGCACCATCCGAAGGTGAGCCGGTGGTCGTTTTGAACAAAGAAAATACCTGTGATTTTGGCAACCAAAGTGACGAACCAGAAACAGAGTCAGACACCCAAAAAATTTCTGGTTATAAATGGCACGATACCAACGGAGATGGATACTGGGACGAGTCGGAGATTGGTCTTAATGACTGGGAAATCAACCTCACTGATGGACAAAATTCCTTTTCCACCACGACTAATAACAACGGTTACTACGAATTCTATGTAAACACCAATAGCCTCTGGACCGTTTCAGAGACCAAGCAGACCGGCTGGACCCAAACCGGACTCTTAGAGAACGATTTAGCTATTAGTGACTCATTTTCCTGTACCTTTGGCATTTTGACAGAGCCGCAGAACATTGAGGAAATAAAGACCTTGTCTTTAGATAATACCTGTGATTTTGGCAACCAGGCCGACACAGATCTTATTTTGCAACCAGTGATTGAACCAATCCCAGAGAGAAGTACGCGCAGCGGTGGAAGTCGACGAAATACCATTGATACGCTTTTACCTACCCCGCTCATCCTCGGCGTGTCAACCAGTAGTGTTCAACTGTGTCCATTTCTCTCCAACTACCTACAAAGTGGGGCACCGAATGATTCCTGGGAAGTAACAAAGCTGCAACTATTCCTAACCACTATAATGAATCTTAACACCCCAACCACCGGATATTTCGATGAAACTACTGTCGCTAATGTGAAATTATTTCAAGAACGTTACCGCTCAGAAATTCTTGATCCTTGGTATGACCGCGGTATAGTTTCTCATAACCGACCGACTGGCTTTGTTTACAAAACTACAAAATGGAAGATAAACGACCTTATCTGCCCTAAAAGCGAACCTTACCCAAACCTTTCTGAAGATCATTCTTAACATAGTTTAGAATTGGGCTATTTATTTAGCACTCAACGAAATAACCTGTGCCTTAACAACGTAAGCGGTACAGGTTTTTCTATTAGAAACAAGGCAATCATAAGGTATACTAAACAAACTAATGATTGCGTCGCTCCAAGCTTATCTCATCAATCTAACCAGCACCTTACCGGTCGAAGTGTTTGTGTTTCTAGCTTCAGCGCTCGAAGAGCTTATTCCACCAATACCAGCCTTTCCCTTAATGATCTTTGCTGGTACGTTAGCCAAAGCTCAATCTTACCCAATTCTCGGCATTTTACTCTTAGCGATTATTAGTGCCGTGGCCAAAACCCTTAGCGGCCTCCTTGTTTATCGCTTAACCGACCTACTAGAAGATGCTGCTATCCACAAATACGGCCGTTGGCTTAATATCAAAGAAGGAGATCTTGAAGCTCTCGGTAAAAAATTTGGCAATGGTCTGGCTGACTATTTTGTTTTGATTTCATTACGCCTTCTACCATTCATGCCCAGCTCACTAGTCTCAGTTGGGGCCGGACTAATCGCTCTGCCTTACCGCTTATTTATCGTTTCCGCCTTTATCGGTTCGTTTATTCGTGACGGCGCTTACATCTACCTAGGCTACTTTGGACTTCATGTCCTGAAGAGCTCCAGCCTCGAAGAGGCTAAGAGCAAGTTTGTCATCGCGGCCGCCTTATTATGTTTATTGATTGGCCTATACTTTTATCTAAAATTTCATAGCCGTCGAAAAAGACGAGTTTAGTAAAAACATCCAGCTCGCTATCCCCGCAGCAAGCCGACGGGGCATTCTGGACGAACTAGTAAACTGGCTTCAGCCGTTTAAGTAGTGGTAGGTTGGCACAGACAGTATCCTCCCCCAGCTCCTTTTCTTCTGATTGCTTTGGGTTCTTACTATAAAGACGCCTTAAAATCGAGCTTCTAATTTCTCTCAACTCAGCCATTGTATAATTATGTTCATAGACAAAAGGCATAACCGCACAGCTATGAAACAGCCTTTCTTCAGCCATTACCAACTGACCAATCAACCGCACAGTTTGACCTCGATTTAGCAACTCCTGATCTTCAAGCATCAGTTCACTGATGTCAATTTGCCAATCATTGTTGTCGGCGTCAACAAACCAAACGATGGACGCAGAATCTTCATTTCGTGGTTGTGGCATTCGGCCTATTAATCTACCTTCATTTGGTACTTGCCACCGGGCCCGCTCGTATTCCATTTGCGAGGCGTACATTGGCACCTTTTCACCTAAGGTCTTATCCAAACCAAAGCCCGCCCCCACGAGATGAAGAAAGGCTCCGCCGGCCAGACTAAAGATAAGACTACTGGCGCAAATCAGCCACAGCGGATAACGATAGCCACGTCTAGTGTGACGAAGGTGGTAGATTCCCAGCCCTCCCATCACCAAAAAAACTAAAAGCCAGAGATACGGTAAGACCGCCAATACATACAGCCAGTAGCTATCATGAGTTATTTCATAAAGAGCGTGACTTTGATAGCTGACTGCGGATAGACTCACCGCTACGGCCAAGGCCCCGAGAAAAACCGATAAAAGCCAAAGAAACCACACCAGGCACTCTCTACTTTGAAAGTACCACCGTGCTCGCGGGGTTAGCTTAGCGGCTTCTATCTTGGCAAAAACAGCGCTTTGCAGTTCTTTTGTCTCTGGTTTATCGTTCATACTTTATTAATACGTATCTGTTCAAGATTTAATACATTGTACAATTGCTTTTTACCCCGATAGATCAAAGTCCCAACTGAACCAAGTGGTATCTGCAAGATATCTGATATCTCATCATACTCTTTATGTTCAAAGTAACGCAAGACTAAGACTTCTTTGTATTTAGGACTAAGCTTTTCTAAAGCCTTAGCTAGCTCGACCGCTTCGACCTTCTTATCAAAGACTACTTCTGGCGAATCATCAGACGATGATAATAACGCCAAAACCTCATCCGCCTCATAAAGACTGTGTCCTTCAGGCCTAACTTTTTG
>JBGSWM010000041.1:0-6802 GCA_041752435.1 Minisyncoccia bacterium
CACTAGTGTGCCGGCAGCGTGCTTGGGCAGCTTCATCGCGTCACTTAGAATGCCGTCGATACGATAGCGGACAATCACCTCCTCTTCGGCTGGTTCAATATGGATATCAGACGCCCCTTGAATGATGGCGTGGCGGAGTAAGGTATCGACAATTCGCACCACCGGCAGATCTTCCGCGATTTTCTTCAAATCACTCTCGGAAAGTTCCTCACCATTTTCCTCAGCAATTACCTTGAGAGCTGAGGCATCCTTCATAATGATGTCACCAAACTCATCCTTGAGGGTCTTTTGGTATTGTCGCAAGGCCGAACGCATCGACTCCGTGTCCGTCAGGCGCGGTAGGATACGCAGACCAACTTTCTTCTTCACAAAGTCAATCGCTGGCAGATCGGCCGTATCGAGCATCGCCACCTCGAGCTCCTCATCGGTCTTGCGAAAAGCAATAATGTTGTGGGTTCGGGCGACAGGCTCAGGAATCATGGCCAAGACTTCAAAATCGACTTTGACATTCTTGAGCGAAACAAAAGGAATACCGAGGACATATGACTCAATGCGCCGCATATCATCTTCGGTCATGTGGCCTTGCGCGATTAGTGCCTCCGCCAAGGTACGGCGTTCCTCCTTTGCTACTTTCTCCACAGCAGCAATATCGGTTTTCTTGATGAGTCCAGCATCAAGAATAAAACGCTTTAGTTGTTCATCTTGTATACGCACAAGTTTTTCCAAATGAGCTAATAAGAGCTACTTGTCTAAATTATAACATCTCACCAAAAAATCTGTACGCAAAATTACCCACTGCCAAACAAAAAATCATTGCGCCCGAAAGAGGCGCAATGATTTTTACTTCACTTTTCAATCTATATCTTACACCCGCACGCGCCAACCAATCTTAAAGAGGTAAAAAACCAAACTACCAAGACCAATCACTAAGCCCAAAGTGACTATGAGACCTACCCCCGCACTCGCTTCCGTCACCCCAATCATTGAGTACCTAATACCATCGACAAAATAAAAGAAGGGATTCAACTTGGTCACAAGTTGCGCCACCTCAGGCAGCATGGTGATGGAGTAAAAGATACCACCAAGGTAAGTAAAGGGAGTGATAATAAAAGTGTTGAGAACCGACAGCTGCTCAAAGCTTTGCGCCCAGAGACCCACCAACATACCGAGCAGGGAGAAAATGGCCGAGACCGCAATGATATAAGTAAAGAATAAGAGTGGACTCGAAAGCGTGACTGCCCCAAACAGCAAACCAACGATCAGAATGAGACTAGCCACAATAAGTGAGCGCATCATCGACCCGAGCATATAGCCAAAGATAATTTCCAAATAGGACAAAGGGGCCACCAAAAGCTCTTCAATACTGCGGGTAAAGCGAGCAAAGTATAGCGAGCTCGAACTACTCCCAAAGGAAGCATTGATCACTGACAACATCAAAATACCAGGGAAAACAAAGGTCAGATAGGGCACGCCCACAATGTCAGTAATGTTGTTGCCGATCACGACGCCAAAGATAAATATGTAGAGAGCGGCGGAAATAACTGGCGCCACCAAGGTCTGCACCACCACGCGAAAAGTTCGCATCACTTCGCGACGAATCATCGTATAGACTCCGACCCAATGGATATTTTTCATAATTAGGTTGTTTTAGTTTGGGTTAAGCGTAAATACTTTTCTTCGACCGAACCCTCTTTGGTAAAATCAGCCATCGACTCCCGCACCAAAAGGTCACCATGATTGATAATCGCCACCTCACTACAAAGGTGCTGAATCTCTTCTAGGTAGTGCGAAGTCAAAATGATAGTCGTACCAGCTTGATTGAGCTCTCTAAAATATCGCCACAAACTATGACGCTGCTCGACATCTACCCCAGCAGTCGGCTCATCGAGGATTAGAAGGGGTGGCTTATGCATGAGAGCCCGCGCCAAGGTAACCCGCCGCTTCAGACCACCGGAGAGTTCCTTGAATTGCTTGTGCGCATGGTCGGTTAGTTCAAACTGAGTGATGAGTTCCTCGGCCCGGGCTTTTCGTACAGCACCAGTTAGACCATAGTATCCACCGACAAAATCTAAGAGCTGCAGCGGTGTCGCAAAAATATCAACATTGAATTCCTGCGGTGACAGACCGATTTGCCGCCGCGCGGCTTGATAGTCGGTCTCGACATCATGACCACCAACCACAATCCGACCACTCGTTATCCTACCAATACCAGTCACGCAGTGAATGAGCGTCGACTTCCCCGCCCCATTAGGACCCAAGAGGCCAAAGAAGCTACCCTTTTTAATTGAGAGGTTGAAATCCGCCAAGACCACCTTCTCGCCATAAGCTTTCTTCAGATGCTCAACCTGCAAAATATCATTAGTTTCTAACATAGCGCTAAGTATAGCAGAAACGCTCAGAAAGTATTAAATATAAAAAAAGCCCCTCACCTCCGTCCATGCTTACGCACGAACTTTGGTTCGGGACCTTGTCGCCAGCTACTTGAGCTGGCAAAGAACTTCACTTCATCTCGTCACTTGGCCGCAGCCGGCGCCTGGAACATCGGGAAGTTGCTCTCGAACTTCAGAGCTTCCTTCGGGTCGATGACCGCCCAGGTGCTGTCACCTTCGTCGCGCAGCGTGGTGATCTTGTCGCGAATGCAGTTCTGCAGTGCAACGATCGGCTTCACGCGCTCGGGCGAGCTGTAGGTGCGGGTCATGAGGAGCGCCGGCACGGTGAGCGTGCTGGCCTTGCCACCCGAGAGATTCAGGTAGCTGACATCGCCGCTGCCATAGGTGCCGGCCACCTTGTCGTGGCTCTCCTTAGAGACGGAGAGCAGCTTCCACTGCTTGTTGAAGCCGTTCTCCTCCTTCACCCAGCTGAGGTTGGAGCCGCCGACCGCGACGATTGCCATCCCGTCGCCCTTGGCGATGAGCATCGCCGCGACGAGTTCTGGCCGGGCGTCCTTCTCGACCTTCTGGTAGCCACCCTTGCCGTCAGGCTTCGTGTTCGACAAGTCGACGACGTTGAGTCCGAGGCTGAACTTGTTCGACAGCACCACTGCGGAGTAGTAGCTGCCGCCCCAGGCGTAGACGGTCTGACCCTTCAGGTCACTGAAGCTCTGGAGGATCTTCGTTGTGCCGCCGTACTTGAAGCCGGCGAGGCTCTTTTCGCCCTGCTTGAACGGCCGATCCAGCGCGATGATTTGCAAGTACTCGTCATGCAGGCGCGCGACCACCGACATACTCCGCTGCCACTGCGGGTTTTGCTCCCGCATGTAGATGGCAAAGTCGTACTGGAAGATGCCAGCCGTCGCCTCGGACGGCCGCGTCTGCCAGATGCGCTTGTGGTTGTCGAGCGAACCGCCCGACTCGAGCACCTTGACCGAGTCCTCGACCCCGCAAAAGGTCTGCAGGTCGTTGGCCAGCGGGTAGTAGATACCCGACTTGCCGCCGGTCGCAATGACCATGGTCTGCGCGAAGGCGGCGCCGGCGAAGACGAGGGAAGCCAGGGTAGCGATGATGGTACGAATCTTCATGGTGTGGTTCTCCTTCAGAACGTGTTAGTGGACGGAACGGGTTGAGACGACTGGTTGGAGTCGCCGGTGGCAAACGTGCCAATGGCGGCCACGGCCGCCAGGACGATCAGCATGATCGCAACGATGAGGCCGAGACGTCGGCCGAACTTCGAGGGTTGGACCAGCGATTCGTCGCTGGACTTGTCAGCGGACTGCGACATGTTCGAGCTCCTGCGTGGTTGGGATGTGAATTGAAGCAATGTCGATGATGTCACCTTCAAAGCTCAACTGCTTACCGCTGTTGAGCTCCAAGACATCAAGATCGATCTGCGCCATCGTGGTATTGAAGTCAGTCTCGACCACGCGAGCCGCTTCGTCATCGAGGAGTTGCTGCATGAACGCTTCTTCTGCAGATGGGTCAAGTTGGCCCGCCAGTTCGCCACCTTCCTTGGCAAACTCCCACTTGAAGCGCAACGAATCAAGCAACACTTCCTTCGCATCACAAGCACGAATGGCATTGAGCCAGCGTTGCTTGCGATGTTGGTAGTACTGCTCCATCTTGGCAACCGCGCTCTCTTGCTGCGAGAGATCCTCTTCGATGCCTCGCTCCTTGAGCTTCCTCTTGCGGTCGACGAGGCGTTGGGCCCAAGCTTCTTTGCTACCCTTGATATGCTCCAAGGTCTTCTTCACCGCATGAAGTTGCTGTCGACGCACTCGCAAGCTGTTTTCGTGCTGCTCGATCGGGTTGCGGCGAGCTTCGGCCTTAAGTGCCGCCAAATGGCGATTGGCCTCGCGCTGCCTCAGCTCGATCACGCTGTGCTCGACCTTCTGCCACAGGACCGGCAGATAGTGCTTGGCTAGGCCGGCACCAACAAGAAGTACTGCGATTACTCCTAGGCCGAGACCAGCCGAAACTGCAGCCCAGACAATGGGCGCAATCAAGGCCAGGCCCACCACAGCTCCAACCCCGAACAGGAGTTTCTTGCTGTTGATTTGCCGCCTGACGACTTGTGAGAAGTGCTCACGCACCTCAGCTTCAGTCTTGAATGGTGTTGCCACCACCGCCCCTTCGGACTTCTGAGTGATTTGATTCACCTGTATTTCCTTCATTTGCTTGTTTGCTGAAAATCTTCGTCTTCTGGCCGGAGGTAGCGGGCTTCAAAAGCACGCCAACCACCATCCATTGAACGAAGATCCTTAAGGACCACCTTGGCCCCTCGAATCGGTGGGTCGGTTTCCCTCCAGACTTCGTCGTCTGAACTGAGGGAAAACGTAACACATCCGATTCCTTTGACGTTCGTCTTGGCATAGCGCTCCTCGGGATCTACCCAAGCAACGCGAGCTAGGTACGTACGTTCTGCTGGAGATGTTTGATTCACATCGAAATACCTCACTTTAGTGTGATTGAGAAATAAAGTGATCTGTCAAAGAGCACTTCGCCAGCGGGAATAAAATCATATAAAATCGTTATTGTCAACTAAAAAACTTTGTTTTTAAGTATGTATTCCCCAAAAATACCTCCTGGCTTAAAAGTTAATCTTCCGGCTTTACATTTCTCACACTCCTATATATAGTATAAGGACTCATGAATGCTCGGCTTGTGCCGGGCATTCTTCGTGAGAAATGTGAAAATTGTAGAAGAAAACCTTTATTTAAAGCTTTGTTTATAAATTAATAGCCAGAAGCCAATAACCAAATTAATATGTTCGACTTAAAAGTAATCCACTCCGTTTTGGGGGAAATGGAAGAGGAGCGCGGCATTAGCCGCGAGAAGATGATCGACGCGATTGAGCAGTCTCTCGCGACCGCCTACAAAAAGGAGTTTGGTAAGCGGGGTCAGATTATTAACTGTAAATTTGATCTTGATTCTGGCGCTACTGTCTTTAGCCAGGTGAAAATCGTGGTAGACGAGAGCATGCTTAAGCCAGAGCTGGCCGATGGCGAGGAAGCTGAGAAAGAAGAAGAGGCTAGTGATGACACTGAAGGTCTCGTTCGCTTTGACGAGGAAAAGCACATCATGCTCTCAACCGCCAAGATGATCAAGAAAGACGCTCAGCTCGGTGAAGAACTAGTCTTCCCGCTGGAGCCTCGTGACGACTTCGGTCGCATTGCCGCTCAGACCGCTAAGCAAGTGATCGTCCAAAAAATTCGTGAAGCCGAGAAGGAAGCGGCTTTGGCTGAGTTTGGCCAGAAGGCCGGTGATATTGTGATGGGTCATGTCCAGCGCTTTGAACGCGGCAACCTCTACGTCGACCTTGGCCGCGTTACTGCCATCATGCCCTACGATGAGCAGATTCCGGGCGAGCGATACAAACCGGGCGAGAGAGTTCGCGCCCTCCTCTTGGCGGTGGAAGAAACGTCTCGCGGTATCTTCCTCAAACTTTCACGTTCTCACCCTGATTTTCTCGCTGGACTATTTGCTATTGAAGCACCTGAACTACAGAGTGGGGCAGTGGAAGTTAAAGGAGTGGCGCGTGAAGCTGGTGCCCGCTCAAAGATTGCCGTCTACGCCAACGACCAACACATTGACCCAGTTGGTTCCCTTGTCGGGCAACGTGGAGTCCGTGTCTCGACCGTCATGAGTGAGCTCGGTGGCGAAAAAATAGACATTATTGAATGGTCACCAGAGAAAGTTAATTTTATCGAAGATTCCTTGTCGCCAGCGGAAGTCATTTCGGTAAAAATCGCCAGTGAACCAAATGAAGAAACCGGTGAACGCGGTCACGCGATTGCTGAAGTCGCGCCTGATCAACAATCGCTAGCAATTGGTCGCGGGGGACAAAACGTTCGCCTAGCCGCTAAGCTTACTGGTTGGAAGATTGATATTGTCTCGGCCCAGACTGGTGACGCCCTCGCTGAGGCTGACGCTACTGGCAAAGTGGAGATAGAAGCGGGAGAGGATACTGAAGTTGGAAGTGATGTGGCGGTTCTTGAGAATGAAGACGGTACCACTAATAATCCAGAACTACCAAACGAAGACG
Source organism: Minisyncoccia bacterium (assembly GCA_041752435.1). Classification (GTDB taxonomy): domain Bacteria; phylum Patescibacteriota; class Minisyncoccia; order Phycocordibacterales; family UBA918; genus OLB19. Next base: position 6,478 of record JBGSWM010000041.1, read on the forward strand.
AACCGACTGCCGACCGCGACGTCAATCCAGACAGTGAGGAGATGGATGAAATAGATACTCCCGAGGAAGCAGAAGCTCTTATTGCTGAAGAAACAGAGGACGGAGAAGAAGAGGTCGAAAAAGAGACGAAGGAATAATGCGCTATAGTTAAATTATTACCTAAGTGGCAAAAAATTATATGAACCTACTTCACGATATAGCTCCCGGAACTCGCGACGAGATGAACGTCATCGTCGAGATTCCTAAGTACTCAAAAAACAAATACGAAATTGATAAGGAAACCGGTATTATCGCTCTTGATCGAGTGATGCATTCCGCTCAGGAC
>JBGSWM010000042.1:0-5318 GCA_041752435.1 Minisyncoccia bacterium
CACATGGAAGGACATATTTTGGCTTCTATCTTTGACGGCCACCACTTGGCCAAAGTGAAATTCCCGGCCCTAGCCCTCTTGGTCTCTGGTGGTCACACGGAAATTATTTTATTCTCAGATTGGAATCAATACCGGAAGATCGGTCAAACTCGTGACGATGCCGTCGGCGAGGCGTTTGATAAAGTAGCCCGCCTCCTTGGTCTCCCTTATCCCGGCGGACCAGAAATCGGTCGCCTCGCCTCAATTGCCCGAGCAAATGACCTTCCTCCCTACGCTAGTTTGCCCACACCCATGATCAAGTCTGGTGATTTAGATTTTTCTTTCTCGGGTCTAAAGACGGCCGTACGCTACGCTATTGCTGATAAAACTTTAAGCGACACTGACAAACAAGCTCTGGCGCGAGATTTTGAAGACGCTGCAGTCACCGTCCTCGTCCACAAGCTCCGCCAAGCCATCGAAGAACATACTGCCGGCTCAGTCATTCTCGGTGGTGGTGTAGCGGCCAACCAAAGACTACGCGAAGGCGTGGCGACTCTCGCGACAGCGGCACTCTATCCTGATCTTAAGGTTTACCTACCAGAAGTCAGTCTCTCCACTGACAACAGCATTATGATTGCTCTAGCTGGTCATGCGCATTTAAGCGAAGCCCTATCAAGCGCAGACTTTACCGCCAATATCACCGCTGATGGGAACAAAAGTTTGAGTTAGTCTGCTCCGGACGACGCCACTTTCACGAGCGAGTCTCCCGCCGCGAAAATACCCTGAGTGAGGATTAGACGAGCGACGAAAGTGGCGTCGGCCTCAAGTCTAAAATAACTTTCTCAATCACATTTTTTTATGCTACTATCGCTTGATAAGCAAAGTTATTATGAGCGATACACCTGAGCAAAAACCAAATATTCCTGATCTATTCCTAAAGCCCTACGACCCGGGAGCGCATGAGGCGGAGATCTATAAATTGTGGGAAGATTCTGGTTATTTTAATCCAGACAACCTACCTGGTGACCGGACAGAAACTTTCTCGATTGTCATGCCTCCCCCCAACGCTAACGGTTCTCTTCATGCTGGGCACGCACTCTTCGTTACTCTACAAGACATCATGATGCGATACGAGCGCATGAAGGGTAAGCGAGCCGTGTGGTTCCCCGGGGCTGACCACGCAGGCTTTGAAACACAGGTAGTATACGAAAAGAAACTTGAAAAAGAGGGTCGCTCACGCTTTGAAATTGAACCTGAACAACTTTATCAGGAGACACTTGATTTCACCCTCTCAAATAAATCATTCATGGAAGGACAGATTCGCTCACTCGGCGCTTCCTGTGACTGGTCGAGAGAACTTTTTACCCTTGATTCAAGAGTAATCAACACTGTCCATAATACTCTAAAAAAGCTCGAGGATGACGGTCTACTTTACCGTGGTGCACGAATCGTTAACTGGTGCCCTAAACATCAGACCTCTCTCTCCAATCTAGAGACTCTGCATGATGAGCGTATTGATAAGTTCTACTATTTCCAATATGGCCCTTTTGTCATCGGTACCGCCAGGCCGGAAACAAAGTTTGGTGACAAGTACGTAGTAATGCATCCAGATGATGAACGCTACAAGGAATATACGCATGGTCAACAGATTGAGGTCGAGTGGATTAATGGCCCAATTACTGCCACCGTCATCAAAGACGAAGCCAGTGACCCGGAAATGGGCTCTGGAGTTATGACTATTACCCCTTGGCATTCTGGTATCGACTTTGATATCGCCAAAAGACACAACCTTGATTACGAACAAATTATTGATTGGCGGGGTAAACTACTGCCAATTGCCGATGAATTTGCCGGATTAAATATTAAGGAAGCCCGTGAGTTGATTGTTAAAAAGTTAGACGAGAAGGGTTTACTGGTAAAAATTGACGATAAGTATACACACTCAGTGCCTTGTTGTTATAAATGTGAACGAGAAATCGAACCACAAGTCAAAGAACAATGGTTTGTTGATATGAAGCCACTGGCTGAAAAAGCCCTCTTGGCTCTTGATAATAAAGACTTTTCTTTCGTGACCGAACGTGACGAGAGAGTGTTCCGTCACTGGCTCTCCAACATTGAAGACTGGAATATTTCCCGCCAAGGGTTTTGGGGTATCTCAATACCAGCAAAAATCTGTACTGCCTGTGGGCACGGTATGGTTGATATTGATAACACAATTACCTCTTGCGCTAAATGCAGCGGTGAGGTGATTGTTGATCCAGATAAATTCGACACTTGGTTCTCATCAGGACAATGGCCGCTTTGTGTCACAGACTTCCCTGATGGCAAAGATTTTAAAAACTTTTACCCCACTTCAGTGATGGAGACAGGCAAAGACCTTATTTTCTTTTGGGTGTCTCGCATGATCATGCTCGGTATATATCGGACTGGTGAAGTACCATTCAAAAAAGTCTATATGCACGGCATGGTCCGTGATAAACACGGCAAGAAAATGAGTAAGAGCAAAGGTAACGTAATTGCCCCCAGTGACATCCAAGAAAAGTACGGTACAGACGCACTTCGTATGGGACTTGTGGTAAACAACGTACCTGGTACAGATATGAACCTAGATCCGGACAAGATCAACGCCTATAAGAAGTTTGCCAACAAGCTCTGGAACATCACCCGTTTCGTGCTGGATAATACTCCTGACTACAATCCGCCAGTAGATCACACCAGAGAAGATACTGATTATGAGAATGAATATCTTCATCCTATGGTGGCAGATATTAATGACAGTATGGAAAAAGACCGCTTTGACCTGGCTGCCGAAAAAATCTACCACTTTGTGTGGGATCACTTTGCTAGTCTGGTTATTGAGGAATCTAAACCGCTTCTTGCCGCAACACCGACTGAACGCGCCTCACGACAACGCCTGTTAGTGTATTATCTTATTACCTCTCTCAAGACCCTCCATCCTTTCATGCCCTACGTCACCGAAGCCATCTGGCAAGAACTACCGAAAAATATCAAAGGCGACGAGCCAGAAATGCTGATGGTGGCCAAGTGGCCGAAGAATTAAGTCTCTACTAATAAAATTTCAACCTAAACCCCGTTTGCCTTGGCAAACGGGGTTTAATCTTGCTTTGAGGTGCTACAATATCAAGATGGAATCCCAGATTGCTTCGCAGGACTTTGCAATTGCCTTTCTCTTTGGCCTTATTCCCGCTATCTTCTGGCTCTGGTTTTGGCTGCGGGAAGACAAATTGAAACCCGAACCCATCCTCCTGATTATCATCACCTTTATCGCTGGGATGGCGGTCGTGCCGGCCGCCCTACCCTTGCAGGAACTAGCGATTAAAATCTACTCTGGGCAAAATTTGATCCTGGCCTGGGTCGTAATTGAAGAGGCGCTAAAGTATGCAGCGGCACTTCTAGTTATCTTTTGGAACAAAGCGGTTGATGAGCCGATTGACTACATTATCTACATGATCACCATTGCGCTCGGGTTTGCGGCGCTCGAGAATGCCCTCTTTATCTTAAACCCACTAATTCTCGATGAGTATCTCACCGTAGCCATTACTGGCTCCTTCCGATTCTTAGGCGCCTCTTTACTACATGTTCTTGCTTCTGCAACCATCGGCATCTGCCTCGCTTTTGCTTTTTACAAGTCAGTCTCGGTCAAATTAGCTTACGGGACGGTTGGGTTGTGCATTGCTATTATATTGCATGCTCTCTTTAACTTTTTTATAATAGGGACATCGGAACCTGGCAAAGAGAACGGGGTTCTCATGGTACTTCTATTCGTTTGGATGGGAGTCATCCTACTGTTCCTATTATTTGAAAAAATAAAATTACTCGAGTCGTTGAAAAAACCACTGTTTCGTAAAAAATAAACACCATGAAAAAACCTTCATTTCTAGAGAGACTAACCGGCAGTGTTCCCGCCAACGACTATGATCGCATCCTCGATGACGACCACCATTTTGGTGACGAAAACGAAGAAGAAACAGAGGCGACCTACGCCAACGACGAGACTTGGGACGAGACCGAGGAAATGAGCCACACACCTCAAGAGGGTGAATTACCGGTTGATATGTACCAAACCAATGACGCCATCATTATTAAGGCTCTGGTGGCCGGCGTTAGCCCAGCTGACTTAGATATCTCAATCACCCGTGATATGGTAACTTTGCGTGGAGTGCGTGAGGAATACCAAGAGACTAACGACGACAACTACTACCACCGCGAACTATTCTGGGGCAGCTTCTCTCGGACTCTCCTGTTGCCTGAGGAGGTAGTGATTGATGAAGCCGAAGCGCAAGAGAAACATGGGCTCCTGGAGATTAGACTACCAAAACTTGATAAGCATCGCAGTACGCAATTGCGCGTGAAGAGTAATGCTGTGCACACAAAGTAGATAGCTAGGACGAAGCTCCGAAAACCGCTTAGGCGGTTTTTTGTATGGATGTACAAATGTCATTAATACAATAAGACCGGTTAGTCCTTAACTCTATCTATCATCAATGATAGATAGAGTTTTATTCGTAGAGAGGGTGCTTCTAGCTCGCACGAAAAGTAAAACACACAAAAGACCGCTTAGGCGGTCTTTTGTGTTGGGTTTGCTGCTAAAGGTTGGAGGTAAGGGGAAGATCTCTATCTTATCATATATGATAAGATAGAAATTATTAATGTGATTAGGAGTTAATTTCTGGGAGAGTTCGAGCCCGCACGTAAAGCGCACAAGCGCTTTACTCTCCAAGCACAAGAAAAGCCCCCAGGGGCTCGACCCAGAATAGCGGCTGTTTTGCGGTACTGCGTACCTTAAAACAGACTCACTTTCTTGGTCGGCTCCTCCTCGCTTTGTTCGCTATGAAGCGAACAAAGCATCGTCCGGAGCTTCGAGCCCGCACGTAACTGACTTAAGTCAGTTACTCCCCAAGCACAGCACACACAAAAGGCCCCTGATGGGGGCGGGCTCGGTCACTGGTTACTAAGTATAATTGTTCGCTTCGCTCCAATTCTACTAAGTACCATCGACCCCGACGCGCCGGCCCAAAGGGTCCCCGGCTTGCGTCTTTCGAGCCCGCCCCCAAGCTACAAATAGCAACACCCGAAACACTGGCGTGTTTCGGGTGGCTATTTGTGCTTGGGGGCGGGCTCGAACCGCCGACCCCTTCCTCTTCAGGGAAATGCTCTACCAACTGAGCTACCCAAGCAGGTCTATTTCTTTCATTTTGGTTCCTCTCTACGCCGAAGCGATAGTCAGCATTGTACCTGGTTTTGACTTATTTTCAACCTACTACACCATGGGATTACTGCACCCGAAGCTCATCAAGTGTTTTTTGTGCCTCCTGTAA
>JBGSWM010000043.1:0-6113 GCA_041752435.1 Minisyncoccia bacterium
CTTAGATTAGCACTCTAATTGCACAGTTCACTTCTTCATAAATAGTTGCTTCGGACTTTTGAATTTGAGCCGTTTCCGTGGTCGATTATTTAAACGTTTAACCACGTCAGTCAGCTCCTTGGGTGTGATTAAGTTAAAGTCCATCGACTTCGGAAAGTACTGTCTAAGAAGTCCATTCGTATTCTCATTGGTACCACGCTCCCAGGAGTGATACGGATAGGCAAAATAAATGGTCATACCAGTCTGCTTCTCTAGTCGTTCCCAATCACTAAACTCAGTGCCGTTGTCTAGGGTCAAGGTTCGACGTTTATCTCTAGGTAGTCGCTTGAGCTTCTGGACCGCCAACTTGGTGAGAAGCTCCGCATTGTGTCTCGGTAGCAGGTACGCGATTAAGTATCTAGTCCGTCTATCAACCAACGTCACAATACGGACTCGTTTATCCCGACCGAGCATAGTATCACCTTCAAAATCACCCAAGCGACCACGACGTTCAACGACCTGCGGTCGTTCATCAATCCGACGTTTCTTAGCAAGCTCTCTTTGCTTCCCTCTAATCTTCGTACCACGCTTCCGACGGTACTTGCCTTTCTGTGACCTAAGATACTTCTTGAGATGTGGTGCTCGTTCTTTGATGTACCGGTAGATGGTGCTGGCCACGATAGAGGCTCCGGTTTGATTCAAGGTTCCCGCTATCTGCTCGGGAGAATAGTGTTCGCGGAGGAGGGATAAAACTCGGCGTAGCAATACTCCTTTGAGGATACGAATAGAGTCCATCGCTGCGATACGCTGGTGATGCTTCTTTCTCCGGACTTCTCGAGCATCATATCCATCTCTACCACCGTTCTGTTTGATGTGTCGATTCACCGCACTCGGATCTTTACCTAATGTCCGAGCTATCTCAGATCCAGTGAAGCCAGCCTTGAGTATCCGCGCTATAACTGGCCAATCCTCTCCACCAATATGTTTGTGTGCCATATGGACGGAGTATGAACCCGCATTTTGCCTGTGCAATTAGCCTGCAAACTTCTGTGCAGTTAGCGTGCAAATTCAGGCGCTTTTGGTTGACTTATCACTTATTTAGTTGTTTACTACTTCGCACACTCAGAATGTCTGAGAGATCTTTCATCAAACAGGAGACGCATCATGGGCGCACACGTTCCATTCAATTCCGAGGAGTTGAATTTCCTAAACAACTTCTACACCCGCTTTCAACTGGGTACAGAACCATACCCCCAGAGGTACCCTGAAGGTCTGCATCGCTTCACAATGAGAGGCTGTGGCTGGGATAAAACAACGCTGGCTTCACTTAGGGAAAGTTTGGGTGATGGCTTCCGCGATGAAGCCGACCTGCTTGATTACTGCCAAGCACACAGTGACAAGTATCTCAACCAAACGCCAGCGGAGTTCTACGCTGAGATTGATGCTGTGATGGGAGAGTTGGGAATTTCAACTGAAGTAATCGCTCGGCATCTCAATGTCAAAGTTCACGAGCAGCAGACGAGATCGCTCGACGGAAGCGGACCTTTCGTGGATGATCTCAATCTTCCACTTCGACCAATTTACCAAGCTCTGCGTGAGCGTGGGTACAACAAGAAGGAGCTCTGGGGCTGAACTTCCGATACGCACACCGCTCGTACAGACTCCGCGTCTGTACGAGCGGTTTCTATTTTTATACAAAAGCAGTTCTGAAACCCCAGGCCGGGCCTAGGGGGTTTTGAGTTGATGTTGGTTAGAGAAGCATCCCTCTAATCACATACAGTGTCGCGAGGTTCTGCAGAATGAGGAGTGGAATACCAAGCTGGAAGTACCATTTGCGGGTTTTGTGGCGGAAGATGAGCATGCCAGCATAGACGCCGGCGGCGCCGGCGATGGTAGCCAGGAAGAAAATTAGTCCTTCAGGAATTCGTTCGGTATTACCGCCGCGAGTAGACTTTCTTTTGTCATTGGCCATCACGAGGAAGGTAATGATGTTTATGGTAGCCAAAAGGCTAAGGAGGATTTGTTCGGTTGTCATACACTGAGATCAGATAGTATTGGCATGTTTATTTTAATTTTTTACGCTCAATCTTCTTTCTTAAAGACTGAGCATTTTTTGCGGTAATTACTTTCTTCCCTGTCTTACTCTCTATTTCACGTCTCGCGTTACCAGCGATACCGCCACCTTCCTGGGCGACATTTTTGTTTTCGGCGAAATCCTTTGGCTCACGTTTGCTTGAGATCTCAGTAGTGGCTGTTTCGGCCAACATATTTAAAACCAATTCCAAATTTGTCATGTTGTCACGAAGGTTTTCTTTCTGCAAACCTTTGAGGTTCTTGTATTCCTTGGTGGTCATACCTGTCCAAGCTTTGGTTATCTCATTGGTTAGAATGGCAAATTCAAGCCCCTCTTTAACTCCTCGCATTTCCCACTCATCGGTGAGTGCTTTGCGAATCTCGATACTTTTTAGTCTTTGGTTTATCCAGTCGTGACTATAGCCCTTTTGTAGGTAGGTTTTGAGGGCGCGATTGATAGCCAACTCTGGATCAGCCGTTTCTTCTAGCCGCTCGTACCCTACTTGCGCCAGCCAGAGCTTGAAGGGTTCGGCGTTGGGTGAAGGGATTGATTGGATGAGGCGAAGCAGGACTTCTGTGTCGGCAACATCAATTAGACGCATTTTGCCGTCTGGAGCAATCATCTTTAAAGCGTGACATTTTGTCACGGTTTCATTTCCTCCTTCTTTTATAAGTCTTTCTTTCAATTTTCTCCAGTACGCAACTGGGTCAGTACTTTTGGTCAAAACTGAGATTACATCTGAAATTGCAAAATACCACAATTCCCTTTCCGCATCCCACTGGCGGCGGATTTTGCTGCCGGAAAATATGGCTACCACATTGCTTTTTGCTTGTTTTTTCATATTTTAGTTATTACTTATGAAGGTCGAAGCTGCTTAATGGCTGAGCTGTAATCTCTGTATTATATCAAGTTTTCAGTAAATCTGGCTGGTTTAGTAGTTTGCTAATGAATTTAAACTCCAGCCATAATCCGTAACCGTACTCTACCTATCCCAGGCAAAGTCGTTGCCGAAGTGGCCGTGGCGGGCGGTGTGACTGAATTGGGGTTTCTCTAGGTCGAGCTGCTCGATGATGGCGCGGGGTCTGAGGTCGTAGCCGGTGACTTCCTCCTCTACCCCATCAAGGCTGACGGTGGCCATGAGTGGCTCGGGGACACCAATCGCATAAGCGAGGTGGACATAGGCTTCCCGCGCCCCTGTCTGCTTGAGGTAATCGACAGCAATCTTGCGGGCCATATAGGCGGCACTGCGGTCGACCTTGGTGGCGTCTTTACCAGAAAAGCAGCCGCCACCAAGGGGAATATGTGGACCGTAGTTGTCGACCGCTAGTTTGCGGCCGGTCAGTCCCGTATCGGCTTCAAAGCCACCGATGGTCCAGGCGCCATTGGGGTTTTGCAGCCAGACGTCGCCGACGTCCTTGATACTTTCATGGAGGTACGGGGTGAGTTCCTTTTCGATCGCTTCTTGGAGATAGACATCATTCATATCACCACTGGTACAGAGTGAAGTGAGGACTTGGACGACTTTGCCATCTTTAAGTGTCACTTGCGCCTTGCCGTCGTGTTTGCCCATGGCTTTGGTGAGGTGTCGTGCTAGGACCACCTCAAGTGGTAGTAGCTCTGGGGTGGCGCTTGTCGCGTAGCCGACCATGATACCTTGATCCCCGGCCCCGTCTTGGTCTACTCCACTGCCGATCTCCGGGCTTTGCTCGACGACGTTCAGAGTAATACCAATCGGGGCACTATACCCGAGGCTGGCGTAGACTTCCTTGGCAATGGCGCGCAAGTTTACTTGCGCGCGTGTAGTGAGTTCGCCGGTGATCGTAATAAGGCCGTGTCCGCCCATGGTCTCGATAGCGGCGCGGGTCTTTGGGTCCTCCTGTAGGCAGGCGTCGAGGATGGCGTCGCTGATTTGGTCGCAGACCTTATCCGGGTGTGAAGGAGTAACTGATTCGGCTGTTCTATACATTGTGTTCATAGTTTTTTTGGTTAGAGAAAATAAAAACAATCTCAGACGGAAAGAGATTGTTTTTACAACGTGAATCTTCCCCGTGAGGGCTGGATGAAGCACTTTGCTTGACGCAAGTTGCTGGACGATTTGGCGGGCCAGAACCCTATTCGTCTCTCTTGATTCCTATGAGATTGTCAGTTGGTATAACTGTGGCTTTCAGGGTTAGGTTACGTATTGCTCTGCCTTAGGTATTCCTCGACGCCTTTTAGCCAGCCGCCAGTGAAGTAATCTTGGGGTTGTAAGGTGGCTGTGTCGACCCAGAGAAACTCCGTATGTGAGTCCTGTAGTTCCACTTCCCCACCAGTTAGGCTGGCGCGGTAACCGAGACCAAAGATGTGTACGGTCGGATTGCCTGGAGAAGCTTCTACCCGCTCGTGTCGCATGAGTATTTCGGGAAGAGGAGCTAAATTGTAGGTGACAGACTCACCGACTTCCTCTTTCATTTTCCTCGCTACGACGTCAGGTAGTGATACTTCGAATTCAGATTTTTTAATCCGCCCACCGGGCAGATCCCATTCACCGAATTTGTCTTTTAGGATTAGTAGTTCATTACCACGCTCCAGAAAAACCTTGACTGCGATGAAGTAGGGATCCTTTTGTGAAATGTCGATATCGCCCATAGATTTAAAATTACAAAGCTGGTAGGTAAAGCATTGGGTCTATGTAGGCGTCGCTCGCGGCGACAGGGGTAGTGGCCGGGCCGCAGCTGGTGACGGTCTTGATCTCATTGAACTGGCGGACACTCACTCCGGCCTTGGCGTAGACAGTGAAGTGGAGGTGCGGACCGGTCGAGTAGCCGGTGTTGCCAGAGTAGCCAATGATGTCACCGGTCGCTACCTTCTGCCCCGGGGTAACACTAATGACGTCTTGGTGGGCGTAGAGGGTGGAGAGGCCATTTGGGTGGTCAAGCAGCGTCCACTTACCCCAGGAGTAACAACCGGGCACGAGGTCGGTGTTGCCGGTCGCGCGCACGGTGGCGGTCAAAGGCGCATGGATAGCGGTGCCGCGGGACGTGCCGAGGTCGATACCAGGGTGATAGGCGCGACCGGCGTAGACACTGGCGTTTTGCTTGGCGAACTCAGTCCCACCAAAGTACTGGGTGATGATCACCTTCTTCAAGGGCCAGTCAAAGACTCTCGTACCGGGCGATGGGATGGTGTTGGGATCTAGGAAAAACTGTAGTTTCGCTTCAAAGTCACGCAGGTCTTTGATAATTTGTTCGCGGGCTTGTTGCTTCTCGGTCAGTATCTGTTGGTACTTTTTCTCTTCATTCTTGGTCGCTACCAAAAGCTCGCTGCGTTCGGCTTGGTTGTTCGTGAGAACAGTATTTTGGTCGGAGTATTGATTTTTGAGAGACAGGAGGCTTGAGCGTTTTTCCGTGCTTTCTTCGCGTTTGTCAGAGAGAACGGTCTTGAGATTATTGAGAACAGACACCTTGCCAGTCAGGCTGCGGCGGAGGGCTTCCTGGGCCTCGAGAGTGGTCCAGAAGTCGGAGAGTTTGTTGTTCTGCAAGAGCATCTCCACCATGGTTTCCCCATCGGCTTTGTACTCGGAGCGAATGATTTCGGAGATGGCGCTTTCGTTTGCGGCGATATCTCGCTCGGTGCGGGAAATTTCGAGAATTAATTTGTTGATCTCGAGGTCGGTTGAGCTGATTTGGGTTTCGGTCTTGGCGATTTCGGCTTCGACTTTCTTGCGTTCGAGGTTGAGTTGATTGATGGCCTTTTGGAGAGTTTGACGTTCAGCCCCCACTTCTTGGAGCTCGGCTTCGTAGCGGGCAATTTCCTTCTCGATCTCAGCTAAGCGATTGCCGCGGTCGGCGATGTCCTGCTGGAGCTTGGTTAGTTCTGAGCTTTGCGCAGACACATAAACAACACCTCCACTAAGGAGTGGAATGATAGCGAGGCCACAAACAAATGAGATGAAGGATTTTGGTAATCTCACCCAGTTATTTTATCACAGGCAGTGGTAATTCTTTTTAGGGTTTCCTCTTGACCAACCACATAAGCTAAGGTGAAAGGATCGGGTGATTGTTTCTTGCCGGAGAGGGCA
>JBGSWM010000044.1:0-3526 GCA_041752435.1 Minisyncoccia bacterium
TTGGTAGAGCGCTTCCATGGCATGGAAGAGGTAAGGGGTTCGATTCCCCTAGAGTCCACAATAGCCGTCCCTAAAGCGCTAGCTTTAGGGACGTTTGCTATTGTGCGACTCTAGGAGAATCGAAAGACAGTTTCGGGGTCCCTTTAGGGCCGAAACTGTCGGGGTCGAGCGAGTGATATATTATAGGAGCGAGCGAACAAGAATATCCACGAGAGTGACCGATTACCCTGCGCACCTTACTCTAAATAAGCCTAAGATGTCATTCTCCAAAGGCATGAATCTCACAAGAGAGCTCATCATCAATCTTATCATATATGATAAGATTGATGACTCAATACTTTATTCATTATGAATTCAAATGAACTACCCCGATGCAAACCTGCGTGGTAAAGATCAAATTTAAATACCAGAAGCAACTACTCCTCCCGTATCACCGCCAACACCTTATCTCTCATCTTTGTCATCAGCTCTTCACTATTAGCTTCTAGATTTAGTCTCATCACTGGATCATTAGCGGAAGGACGGACATTGCACCACCAGTCATCTGCTTCTAAAGTCAGACCATCTTGCTTTGAGACTTTTAGGGTAGGGAAGTGTGCTTCTAGCTCAGCATAAATAGCCGCTGGTGATTTAGTAATATGGGAATTAATTTCTCCTGAGTGATGATACTGCCTGACTTCGCGAACAAGCTGGCTAAGAGGCTGCTTGGTCTCCTTCAAGAGTTCCATTATCATAAAGGCAGGTAAAGGACCACCTTCAGAATAGTAAGTGTCTTTGAAGAAGAAATGACCGGATAACTCGATACCCATGAGGGCGTTCTCTTGGCGCATTCGGCCGCGAATATGAGTGTGACCGACTTTCTCTCGTACAATCTTGCCGCCAAGACCCTCCACGGCCGCCACGAGCGACCTGGACGATCGTACGTCAGTCACGATGGTGGCGCCTGGATATTCTTTAAGTACCATCCGTACCAAAAGAGCCCCAATGAGGTCACTGGAGACCGGCTGACCGTTTTCGTCAACGATTCCAACCCGGTCGGCATCACCATCAAAAGCTACACCTAGATTAGCTCTTTTATGTAGCACTTCTTTACCTAAGTGCGCCAGAGCCTCGTGTTTAATTGGATTAGCTTCATGATTGGGGCAGGTGTGATCATAGTCATCAAAAATAGTATGAACGGTGATATCTGGCTCAAAGGCTTTAAAGGTTTCAATTTCGAGAATACCAATCATGTTGGCTGGATCTATAACTACCGATAAATCCGAATTGCTTAGATCGTGCTTAGCTTTAAACTTAGCGATCCAGTCACTTTGTAGGGCGTGGTTAGTCACTTGCCCATGGACAACTTCTTCAGAGAAGGTATGAGTACCCACTATGTCACGGATGACCTTTAAGATATCGCCAGAGACTGGTTTGGCGTCTTCCACGGTGATTTTGAGGCCGTTATAATCGCTCGGCATATGAGAAGCCGTGATCATCACTGTCATATCAACATCCGTCGAACCACAAATAAAGTACGACATCGGGGTAGTGCAGAGACCAAGTTTGACCACATCAACACCACTGTCGGTAAAGCCTTTAGTTAGGGAGGCGAACAAAGCATCAGCTGAAGGTCTAATATCGTACCCTACAGCCACTTTTTTTACTTTAAAGTGGTAAGTTAAAGCGCGGGCAATTTTATAGACTTCATCATCAGTGATTTCTTCTGGGTATTTACCACGAATGTCGAAATCTCGATAGATAGATTTTAGATGGTCAAAACTCATAATTTTATGCTTAATACTCAGATACTATACACTTATAATGAAAAGCTGGCGAAAATATTTGCTAGAATAATACTATGGAAACAATTATTCTGCTTTTAAGTATCGTGCAAGTTATTAGTATCTCGCTTGGTGTCGGCTCATCGACCCTAGCCGTCCTAAACTTCTTTACCGCTATTGCTGATGGCACAATTGATGCCGTAGAGCGGCGAATGATGGGGGCAACCTACACCGTACTGCGTGTCTCGATGCTTATGATTCTAATTTCTTTAACTGGGCTCGCCTTTGCAAATTATAGTCTCGCTGGTTTAGCTTACTTCAACCACTACATAATTGCCCAAATTATTTTGGTAGTAGTTCTATTTATTAACGCAACTCTGATGACCATGCGGCTAATGCCTAGTAAGTTTGGTCCAGCAATTCAGGCCGGCACTTGGTATCTTTTGGGATTCGGGATGGCTCTTTCAAGTCTTGGACTGGCAAATTTCTCTTTGACAACTTTCGTCGTTGCTTACGCACTAGAGTTAGTCTTTGCCTTTTTAGTTATCAATGGAGTTATGCTACATCTAAAGCGAAAATAAGCAAACCAAAGTCCAACGTAAAGCTAAAACTTTGAACGCACAACTCCTGGCCAGCGACTGTAGATGACCGGAATAAGAATCAGGGTAATGACGACTGAGAATGTCAGTCCGAACATAATGGCGGTCGCCAGTGGAATCCAGATTTCATCGGTAGTTAGAAGTGGTGCCATACCAGCGACTGTCGTGATCGAGGTCAGGAGAATTGGGCGTAAGCGACTGACGGCTGATTCTACCACTACTTCATTGATAGGCTTGTTTGGCTCTCGGCGACGGCTTTGGTTCATCATATCTATCAAGAGAATTGAATTGTTGACGACGATACCAGAGAGGGCAATAAAACCAAGAATTGAAGGGAAGGATAAGGCACTACCAGTGATAGCTAGACCATATAAGATACCAATTAGAGAGAAGGGAAGAATTGATAAGACATAGGCGGTGTGTCGGTATGAGTCAAACTGCAAGACCAAAATACCGATCATCAAGACTACACCTACAATCAAAGCTAAAAATAGCTCACCAAAGGCTTGGTTGGAATCTTCTGTCTCACCACCAAAGCTGTAGGCAATACCAGCCGGTAGAACGACCTCGCCGTTCTCCAAACGGTCGGTTAGAAGAGCAGTAATCTCCCGCACGTTACCGGTCGGAGTGATGTCTGAGGATACAGTTACCACTCGCTCTTGATCTTCATGACTAATGGCAGCACTAGATTCACGAAGCGAAGTCGTGACTATTGAAGAGACTGGTACTCTCTCCCCGGCTTGATTGACTAGGTTTATATTCTCGAGCACATCAATGGTAGTTCGATTGGCGTATTCCGCATCGACATATTCTTGTCCGCTCAAATTCAAACGCACTATGACAGGAATATCATCGGTAAGCGACGTGATGGTAGTCGCTTCAGAACCAAAGACAGCCGCCCGTAGGGTTTGTGAGATCAGCTGTGGGCTAAGACCGAGACTAATGGCCTTTTCTTGGTCGAGAGTAAAGACAAATTCGGTACTATTAGTATTGGCGCTAGTTTTGGTATTAGCAGTACCGGCGATGTCGGCCAACGCCCTCGCTACAATCTCAGCACTTTCATACAAGTCTTCAAGACTGTCGCCAGTGAGCTTGATAGCGATTGGCGCACCAGTCGGTGGTCCGTCACTCATTTGGGTAACATTAACCACCACATCATTTATC
>JBGSWM010000045.1:0-12208 GCA_041752435.1 Minisyncoccia bacterium
ATGATCTAGGCTACGTCGGCTGGGATGAACCTGGTTCGTCTAGGTCAGCACAGCGCTGTTGGCAAGGTGGTGACCAAGCAAGGCGACGGACAAAATACCGTAGTCACAAAGTGGGACAAGGCGAGTGAAGCTGCCATACTGGACGAGCTCGCACTGTCTCCTTATGACGTTTGGTCTGAGGAAGTCGGCTTTGTGGACCAGGGGGGAAGTCAGCAAGACTTCGTCTACCTGGTCGACCCACTGGATGGTTCCAAGCCCTTTGCCATCGGAGCACCCACCTCGACTGTCAGTGTGGCTCTCTATGACACTAGGCACAAGACTGTGGTCGCGTGTGTGGTCGGCGAGCCAGCCACCGGCAAGGTGATGTTCGCCGAAGCAGGTTTTGGCACTCACATGTTCTACAGCAGTGGCAACCTCGCAGTCGACTTGTCCAACACAATCGAGACCAAGACCTGGTCGGGCAAGCTCGGGCCTGGTTCTGTGGTCTTGGTCGACTGCTACCACGGCTTCGCCTTGAAGGATCACCCGGTCACACCGCCGGCGGTTTGGGGTCGGCTCATGGCCGCTCTCAACGATATCGGTATCGTGTACGCCATGGGTACCAACTGTGGTCACCACGCCCTGCTGGCACTCGGACGAAACTCTGTGGCGGGAGTCATCACTGCATGCCGCGGGGGTCCGCATGACATCACGCCCGGACTTTTGGTGGCTGAAGCCGGCGGTGTCGTACAGAGTTTCAGCAACAAGGGTGGTACCTTGCGCGAAGTTGGTCCGCTCGCTGTCATGGACGCCAACTTCATGATTGGCGCCAACAATGCCGCAACCGCCGAGCAGTTGGTCAGGCTGTTCAAGGAAGTCCTGGCCACTACCTGATGTTCTACTGGTCTAAGTTCAGTCTTAGACCGCACTCCGCCGACCAGCTTTTGGTTTGGCGGGGTTTTATTTTGCTAGATTATTAGAGAAATAACTACACCAGTTTTTGTTTTCAAATCCCTCGCCTTGTTTTACCTGGTATTGGTATTCACGCAAATCGTAGAGATGCAGGTCAGCTGGCTTTCCCCAGCCAACGTATAAATCAACCGGGAAGATAACACTTTTCTTGCCTAATTTATTCATAAACACCGGCATTGAGTCGACATAGAATTCATTGTTGACACGGTGATTTTCTTCGACCATTTTGGCGTAAGCCGCTTTGTAGTCGGCGGCTCGACGGAACCAGAAAGTGGCAACGACAGCATGGTCATTGAAGGGGTCCTCAGAAACTGGCACTTTCACGGACATGTCATTAATAGTTTCACCATCGTCAGCCAGTTTTATCCAACCCCAGGCAGTTGGTTTGGCAGTTAGTAGTTCGTCTTTAGTAAAAGTCCAGACAATACAATCAACATCAGGTCTTTTTTTTAGGGCCTCAAATTTCTCGGCGTCAAAGACAAATGCATTATCACAGGCACTGATAAATACTTCTTCCTCATCGTCCACTCCTTCAAGTCCTAAGAGGCAGGTTGAAGCTTGACCTTCGGTCGTCTTATCCAGAGCGATTATTTGGGTATTGGTGTTGGTATTTTTTATTACCTCATCAATCTTGTAGTCAGAGACGTGTTCTTCGCGAATGATAAAAACTGATTTGTCAGCTTTTGGTAAATGGTTAATGACTTGAACAATCATTGGTTTACCAGAGACCGGTACAAGTGCTTTAGGTAGTAGATATCCTTCTTGTGCAAAACGTGAACCTAGTCCGGCCATGGGAATGATGTTTATCATATTTTAATTTTTACTGGTTATAACTTCTTTGAAGTACTTATAGCACTTATCGTATTCTTGAGTATTTCTGGCGTAGGGAATAGTGACAAATTTCTCCCTACTTGGTGGGATGTCAGTATGAGCTTTTATTAATCCTAAGTCTTGGTGAATGAGGCGTGACCAAGCCTCATATTCCTCAAGGTCTTCTGGGGTACCCCACTGCATGAAGTGGGTGATAGGTGGTACGTATACTGGGAGTTTTTCTTGTAGTAGATAGGGGTAGAGCATGCTTACGTAGTACTCGCCGTTTAAAGTATTTTGTTCCGCTATCATTTTGGCGCTGGTTTCTTTTAAGAGTGCACCGGAAGAAAAATAATAGATTCCACTAGAATGCAGTGAGTCTTCTGGGTTATCAGTAAAGCAATGTTTTTCTTGGATGGCCGTCATCATTCCTCTGTTGTCGGCCTGGATTCCGGCATACAGATTGCGTTTTAATAAGTGTGGGTGAAAGCCGGTGTAGGCCGGAACAGCCCCCGCAAAATTATCGGCGCTGGCTTTGGCTACAAAACTAGGAAAGTCCCAGCGTTGAGTAAAATCACAATAGCTGACTATGACAGGCTCATTATCTGGCAAACCAGCAAAGGCATAGGTTAGTGAGTGCACCGGGCCAAGTTTCTTACTCTTCATACTTATAATCTTGGCAGTGGGGCAAAGAGCGGTGAGTATCTCTCGCATGGGGGTTTCGCTTAAGTGACCTTCATGGCAAATGAATGTGATGTCACTTATGCCGGGAAACATGTCGAGTACGTGCGCAATGATTGGTTTGCCTTCTACTTCAATAAGTGGCTTAGGGGAGTTATAGCCGGCGGTGAGGAAACGACTTCCCAGGCCAGACATCGGGACAATAAGTTTCATAGTTAGTCGGTAGTATACAAATTTTCCCAGGTTTTTGCATGGGTAAGTGCGGTCATAACGGCGGTGGGTGTGAAGTTAATTTTTTTCATAGTCTCGGCATAACGTGGGATGTCCTCTGGTCGTCCCCAGCGCTCAGGGCAAACCAAACAGGTCTTAAATGGAGCAAGACGATCCACGATATCAGCATTTAGCGGTAGTTTTGTGTTGGTATCAATCCAGACCCAATCAAGTAGTGGTTGGCCATTTTCTACCTGCGCTTCGACAGCTTCAATTGGTTCGGCTTCGCTATAGCGTACAGCTATCTCTCGCACCCCTTCCTTCCTAGTCGCTCGGTAAAGGTAAGGAAATTCAACGTCGAGAAGAAAATAATTATCGATTTTGTACTTAGTGGCTAGATTGAGTATTTCAGTTTCGTAATCAGCTTCTTTGGTGTTAAAAATAATCCCGCCTTTTATACCTAACCGTTGGTAGCTGGCTAAAAAGTCTTCTAATGTGTCGTATCCCTCATCGCCCTTAAGTGGGTCGTGATTTAGAAGGATGTGATTGCCAAAACCACGAATATCAATCTCAACTCCATATTTAGTTGGAATAGTAGCTAGTTTTTCAATAGTGTTTACGCGGTGGATATAGATTTGCATGATTTCTAAGAGATAATTTTTTGCCGGTACTTCTCACTCTCCAAGTTGGCGATGAATTCACCTTCGGCCACGGGAATAGTTTGGCGCGTAAGTTTTTGGTGATTTATTCCATCCATAATGTAGATCCAGGCCAACAGAGTTTCGATAAATGCTTGGGCCTCTTTATATGATACCTTATATTCAATAACCCCACTCTCCCTATTTAAGGTAATCGGTTTATTATCACCGACAAAGCCAAACTTTTTGCAGTAGACTACTTGGTCAGGGAAGAGGATAGTTTCAGTAAAGGTGGTGAGTAGGTTGATATGTTTTTTAATGTAATTAGTCAGGTCAGACTGGTCGCTCTTAAGCTGGCCGCTTCGGCTGGTGGTGATGGTCGTGTCGGGGAAAGATGGTACGTGCTTAAGCCACTTCTTGAGCGAGGCGTTTACGGCACGATGCTTGTTGGCCGCTTCGGCTACAGTTTTGCCACAAACAATTAACCCGTGGTTTTCTAAAAAGAATATATCATAAGGACGAGTTTTGAGAGCAGTACTAATGGCAAAAGTGAGGGCTACTCCGGGAGTGTGGTAGGGGATATAAGCGGCTTCCGGAAATAACTTTTGGATGATTTCTCTACCTTCGGTACTGCAGGTCAGAATATTAGCGTAAACCGAGTGGGTGTGAATCACTGCGGTATCAAGAATGGCGTGAAAACCAGTTTCAATCGACGGTCGTAAAGATGTCTCGGGCACATCAGGTATTTTGGCCGGACTGGAGGCGACGGTATTTTCATATTCAGCAGTTAGTAAGGTGAGGTCTGGGGTAGAGCGGGGCAAGTTGAAGAATCGTCGCATCGCTACGAAATCAATACCAACGAAGCCAGAGTTTTCCTGGAGCTCTTCTAGTCGTAGACCAGAAGCTTTTACAGCCATAGCTGCTCCGTTTATTTTTACCGACACGTTTCCACCACCGCCTTGGACGTAGGCACGATTTAAGCCAATCTCTTGAGCGGCTCTGGCGATACTGGTGAGCGGGGTGCTGCTGGTAGTTGTATTTTCTTGGGGTAGACGCTGCTGATTATAGTGGAGAGATTCGAGGATATAATAGGAAATAAATAGCTGCATGATGCCACTATGATCGCTTGCCCAGCGGGGTGTTCCAGTGATGATGTCAGAAAATTCAGGTATCAGTGAATAGGATAGATGTTCAATAACTTTCTCTGAGACATTACCAGTCAAGCTCAATATCTGGTGTCTGTCGGTAAACGTATGCTCGATGTTGACATAAGTGGCCAGGGTATCGAGTAGCGGTTCTAGGTCAATGGTATTGTCGCAAGTAATCTCGAGGTATACAGCTGGTTCAAAATCTGTCCCAATGATGTCATCGGTTAAAGTGGTAAGAGATTTGAGTGAACAGGTAATGTCAGCATACTTTTCCTGGACCGTGATATATTCCTCGGCATCATGTTTGCGTGATTTAAGTTGGGCAATAACTTTGTCTCGAGTATAGCCTCGCTCTAAAACATCGCGCTTTAGTTTCCAGTGAGTTCGCAGTTGTTCTTCTGGCTTAATGAAAATCTTTAGGTCGAGGGCCTTCTGCATGTGGGTGAGAAAGAAGGAATGAAGACCTTCGAAGATGACTAGGGTTTTTGATTCCAGTTTTTCTGGAATGGTGAAAGTGCCAGTGTGATGGTCGTAGTGACGACGATAAATATCGTCTCCTCTTTGGAGGGTTAGGGCGTGTGTTAGGTCAGTGTGTAGTTGATTGGCTCGCGGATCAAGGTGAGTGAATTTTTGCCACATTTCATTGCTGCGCTCCCATTTGTGCATGGCGTCTCCGGCCACGAGAGCAACATGTTTGTCACCAAAAAGATCCTGAAGGTGAGTGGCTAAAGTACTTTTGCCACTACCAGAATCCCCGGCAATACCGATGAGGTAAGGCATGTTATATAACTTTTGCTTTTTGCTTTCTTCTACACCACGTCTATATAGCCAGAGTACGTTCATGAGCAAAGTAGCTTGTAGTAGGCTTAGGGCCAGGTTTTTGATCAGGTTGGCATTGAATCCAGCTTCCGCGATAATGGTGTGTAGGTTGGGGAGGTCAGCTATTGCAGGGGCGATAACGCTAAAAATAGTTAAGTAATCAGAATTGGGAGTGAGAGCGAAGTAGATAAAATAGGAAACACAAAGTACAGCAAAAGGTACTTTCGAATATTGTTCGTTTTTAACGTAAAAATAAATAAAGAAAGGCAGTATCCAGTAATACCAGCCCTGCATTGGCGGAATTCCAAGAGTGAGAATGCCGAAGCTAAAACCTAGGAACATCACAAACGTATCGCGGTTTAGTCTGGTGTAGGTAAGAGCGTGAAGGAATAAAATTATGTAGGCTAGCGGCACAATATATATGATGTGCTCACTTCCGAGCGCCACATTTAAATCGAATATCTTTCCTTGTTCTCGATTAGCGAAAACGATAGTAAGAAAAGATTCAGATAATAACTTAATATTGTTGATGGTCAAAAAGATAAAAACAACTAGGGCTGTATAGCCAGCAATTAACCAGGGTGATACACGCTTACGCCAGAGGTAGATCAGTGTAAAAGGTAAGATTAAGACAATATGAAACTTGGTGGCTATAGCAGCAGCCAAGAGACTCATTGCCCACAAAAAACGTTCTTTAAATAAGAAGTAAAGAAAAGCAAAAGTCAGAGCGATAGGAATAGCGTCGAGCTGACTGTGGAGGTAATTAATGTAAAAAAGAATAGGTGAGAGCCAGTAAAGCCAAAGTAATTCCTGATGTCTATTTCGAAGCCAGCGGGAAAGAATTACTAATATGGCAATATCGGCCAACAGTATCGGTAGATGAAATAAAAGAAGTTCGGCGTGACCAACAGCTAGAGTTCCAAGACTAAGGAGTGGGGTAAAAAGTATACCTGGTAACGATACTAGGTAGAGCATTAGCTGCGGATAGGGAAATACTTCTAAGAGACCGGCGTTATAAAAATATTCGTAGGGATTATTACCTGTTTGTGCAAAATATTTTAGGAAAGGAACAAAGAGGGTCGCAAAATTAGTTCCGGCAAAAATGGCTGAAGCATATAGCTTAGCCACTAAACCAAAAATAAATAGTGGCGATGAAAAAATCGCTAGTTTAAAAACTCCCCTTTTATCGTACAGCCCCGCTGTCAGTTTGTGTATCATGTCGGAAAAGAATAGATGGTATGCCAAGAGCTTTTGCGCCGGCAATATCTTTTTCTAGGCTGTCTCCTATTACTAGGGCTGTACTACGTGTGCCCCTGGCTTTTTCAAGTGCAATTAAGAAAGGGGCTTGATTTGGCTTATCCGCTCCGGCTTCCTCGGACGTGACGAGATAGTCTATCTTGTCAGCTATGTCTAAAGCGGAGATTTTGGCACACTGAACAGCCGTAGTTAGATCTGAGACAACTACGACCGTTGTACCATTTTTGCGACATTCTGCAAGAAAATCATCTAGGCCCTCAGTCTTTTTCATGGCTGATATAAAAGTGCTCCAATAGACATTTTCAAGCGCCAATATGTACTTTTGACTATCAGTTCGTCCAACACTTTCAAATAGTGCTTGGAAATATAGAATTCTACTATGGCTAGCGGCTTGGGTAGGAATTCGGCTTTTTACCTTTTGTTGTGCTTCATTGTACAAATCAGGAAAATTTGGAAGTGTTCCTAATATTTTTTCAATCTCTGCTTGGGTGGCTCTTAAGGCGGCTTCGTGACACGGGTTGTATTGATAACAAGTATTGTCTAGGTCGAGTAGGACCGTTCTGGTGTTTAAAGGTAAGTTAAGGTTTTTAAAATTTGAAATAGTCATCTGGGACATATTGAAAGTTTTGATTAGACATAATCTACCACATTGTTACTTAGTGTCACGGGTAAAATTTTTGGTCACCTGTATTGAGGTCTCAGTATAATAGAAGCACACAGTCAGACGGGAAGTAGTTTGAAGGTGAACTAGCTGAGGCTTGCTTTTTAGCAAAAACATGGCTAAACTCGGGGTTGGTTTTGTCCTTGGTCTTGAACACTTTACTTTGAGGTGATGAGATGAAAAAATCAGTGAAGAAATGTCGCTGAGGTTGCTGGCTTTGACTTGGCAGTACTGCCTGGCTTCGGCTGCGCAGAAGGTGCAGACGAAGGTGCTGGCTGACCACCAGACTCCACCCGTGGTGCGGCAGTTTCTGACAAAAGGAAGTCAGCCGCCACTTGAATATTACTTTCGTCATCGCTTGTGGCAAGTGAATTCCATTGAAGATCCGGAAGAAAATGAGCGTCGTATGGAGTACGATACAAAGAAACAAGTGGCGGCTCTGGCTCTCCGGCAGCTTGGTTTATCGGTCGCCGAGGTCACCTTTTGGGAGACGATTGCGCTCTCGGTTTGGCCAGCACAGATAAACCCCCTTGGTGAGGACGAGAATGAAGTCCTGTACCAGGTGGTCCAGCACTACTACAGTGGTTTCCTGCGCCAGCTTGCGGCGGCCTGTCAGCGTCACTCGCTTGAGACCGAGTCCGAATTGCTGCATCAGATTATTGCCTGGGTGAGGACTCATGAAGAGGCTTTGTCTGAGTAGGTCTATGGCCGGTACCTCAACCGGCCAAGTTGAACATCCCTCAAGCCATCCATGGCCTGGGGGAGTTTTTATACTACAGTTGATTTTTGTACCACTGGTAGGTCCGCTCGATACCGGCCTGGAGTCCGATTTGGTGTTTAAAGCCAAGGGAGTGGAGCTTTGTGACATCGAGAAGTTTGCGCGGTGTGCCGTCGGGTTTTGTAGTGTCCCACTCTATGGCGCCTTCATAACCGACGACTTCTTTGATAGTTTCGGCTAGTTCTTTGATAGTGTAGTCTTCACCGGTGCCGATGTTCACTATCTCGCTGTCATTGTAAGTATTCATCAGATGAAGGCAGGCAGCTGCGAGATCGTCGACATGGAGAAACTCACGCCTGGGTGAGCCTGATCCCCAGAGGGTGACGCTCGGCGCACTACTCTCTTTGGTTTCATGAAAGCGCCGGATGAGAGCAGGGAGGACGTGGGAGGTCTTAAGGTCGAAGTTGTCGTTTTCACCATAGAGGTTGGTGGGCATGACGCTAATAAAATTGCTGCCATGCTGGCGGCGGTAGCTTTGGCACATTATTATTCCCGCTATCTTGGCAATAGCATAGGCATCGTTGGTGGGCTCTAAGGGGCCGGTTAGTAGATATTCTTCTTTGATGGGTTGGGGAGCGAGTTTGGGGTAGATGCAGGAGCTGCCTAGGAAGAGGAGTTTTGTTACCCCCGATTGGTGAGCGGCAGCGATGACGTTGTTTTGAATGAGTAGATTGTCGCGGATGAAATCAGCTGGATAGGTCTGGTTGGCCATGATGCCACCCACCTTGGCCGCTGCGAGGAAGACATAAGCGGGCTTTTCGGTGACAAAAAAATCACTAACTGCCTTGGCGTCGAGAAGATCCAACTCCGCCCTAGAGCGGGTGATGATGCTGGTGTGTCCAGCTTCCTCCAGGGCGCGCACGATAGCCGAGCCGACCAGGCCGCGGTGTCCAGCGACAAAAATTTTGGCAGTTTTTTCCATCGGTTTCATATTTACAGGTATAACTAAAATATTTAGAAAGCGAAGTAGCCGTTGTTTTTCTTCATCAAGGCAAAGTCAGCTTTGGTCATTAGTTTGGCAAGGTCGGCAAACTTAGTCTTGGCCTCCCAGCCCAGCTGGGCTTTGGCTTTGCTTGGGTCGCCGAGCAGAAGATCGACCTCAGTCGGGCGGAAGTATTGCGGATTGATTTTGATGACAGTTTTTCCGGTCTTGGTATCGACCCCGACCTCATCCACACCGCTGCCTTCCCAGGCTAGCTTGATGTCTAATTCCTCACAAGCGGCTTCGATGAATTCACGAATACTGTGAGTCTCGCCGGTTGCGATGACAAAGTCTTCGGCTGTGTCGTGTTGGAGCATGCGCCACATCGCGTCGACGTACTCAGGGGCATAGCCCCAGTCCCGCTTGGCGTCGAGGTTGCCGAGTTCGAGAACCTCTTGCTGCCCGAGTTTTATCTTCGACAGGCCAATGGTGATTTTGCGGGTAACAAAGTTGTAGCCACGACGCTCACTTTCGTGATTGAAGAGGATACCATTGCAAGCAAACATATCGTAAGCCTCACGGTAGTTTTTGATAATCCAGAAGCTGTATAGCTTGGCTACACCATAAGGGCTGCGGGGGTAGAAGGGGGTAGTCTCGCTCTGGGGTGTCTCTTGGACTAAGCCGTACAGTTCTGAGGTGGAGGCTTGGTAGAATTTAGTCTTTTTACCCAAGCCTTGCTTGTGAATGGCTTCGAGGATAGTCAGGGTACCAAGGGCGTCGGTCTCGGCGGTAAGTTCGGGGAGGTCAAAAGAAATCCGGACATGACTCTGAGCCGCGAGGTTGTAGACCTCGTCTGGCTCAATATTGCGAATCAAGGTGGAGATGTTGGTGGTGTCGGTCAGGTCGCCATGGTGCAGGAAGAGGGAGCGGTCATGAACCTCGGGGTTGTTGAAGAGATGATCAATGCGGGCGGTGCGAATAGAACTTGAAGGTCGGACAACTCCGTGTACCTCGTAGCCTTTCTCTAGCAAAAGTTCAGCTAAGTATGATCCGTCTTGGCCAGTGATGCCGGTGATTAGAGCTTTTTTCATAGTTCAGAATTAAGTTTAGTTAAGGATACTTGGTTTAATTAGCTGTCAGTTGGTGTAACTACCGAAGATGATATTATGTTACACGAATTATGGGAAATAAAAAAATTGGTTTCATTGGACAGGGTTTTATTGGTAAGAATATGGCGGATGATTTTGCCGAGCGTGGCTATGGGGTGGTGCGGTATGCGCTTGAGGCGGAATATGTCGGCAATCGCGCAGCGATTGCCGACTGCGAGTATGTCTTTATTGCTGTGCCGACTCCGACCACGCCAGAGGGTTTTGATGCCTCAGCTTTAATCTCAGTCCTAGGTCTCGTCGGACCAGGCAAGACAGCGGTCATAAAGTCGACGGTCTCTCCTGGGACCACGCGCAAGCTGCAGGCTGAATTTACTGATATTCAGATTATTCACTCACCAGAATTCTTGCGCGAAAAGTCAGCGGCAGCAGATACGAGGTCGCCAGAGCGGACCATTATCGGTTTGGTGGAGAAGACGCCGGCGCTAGAAAAGGTGGCTAAAGACTTGCTCAGTATTTTACCACCAGCCGAAACAGAAGTTATTTGTACTGCCGAAGAGGCCGAGTTGATAAAGTATGGCAGCAATTGCTTCTTGGCGATGAAGGTGGTCTATATGAATTTACTTTATGATATGGTGACGAAAGTTGGCGCTGACTATGAGGTAGTGGCTTTGGGGGTAGGGTCCGATAAGCGTATCGGGATGAGTCATACCAAGGTCGTGGATAGTAGTGGTAAGGATACCGTGGCCGGACGAGGTGCTGGCGGACACTGTTTCCCGAAAGACCTGGCTGCCTTTAGACAGGCTTACGCCGTCTTTCTTAGTGAGGACAAGAAGGGAAATGATTTCCTTCAAGCTCTAGAAGAGAAGAATCTTGATCTACTACGTAGTAGTGGCAAGGACTTGGATCTAATTGAGCAGATATATAAAGGTTGGTCAGACTAAGGGAGTTTAGCCGGCTTACTCCAGATTTATAGATTGACAGTAATACTACAAAGTATATACTTTGTAGTATATGAATACTAAAACAGTAATCAGTGTTAAAACTGATAAGGCTACCAAAGAAGCTGCTCAGGAAGTGGCTAAAAGTATGGGTCTTAACCTGAGTACTTTGCTTAATGCTTATCTAAAACAGGTTGTCTATACTAGGAGGGTAGAATTGTATGCACCGGAACAGATGACACCAAAGCTGGAAAAAAGTTTGCGGCAGGTAAAAAAAGAGATGGCTGAATCTAAAGACAGGAAAGCATTCACTAACGTTGATGATTTAATGACTCATCTAAATAGTTGATAGTATGAGAGTTGTAACGTCACCAACTTTTGATAAGCAGTACAAAAAATTACCGGAAAAGATTAGGCGGCAATTCCAAGAGAGACTGACTCTTTGGTTGGATAATTCTGAACATCCAATCCTCCGCGTGCATGCGCTTAAGGGTGAATTACGTGGATATTGGAGTATGAATATTAGTGGTGATTATCGGGTGGTCTATTATTTTGCCAGTGATGAAAAAGTGGTTTTGGCGTTGATCGGTACTCATAGTCAGTTATACTAAAAATTCTGACGAAGATCAGTCCGGTGTAACCGTAATCGGTTTTAGTTGGTTGTAGTTTAGATGAATAAGAAAAAAAATAATCAGGTGAAGAAGATTGTTATCTCGGGTGGATTTGATCCGATTCATCCCGGACATATCGCGATGATCGAGTCGGCGGCCGAGTATGGAGAGGTGCACATTGTCGCTAATAGTGATGATTGGCTGATTCGCAAGAAGGGCTTCTTTTTTCAGCCATTTTCTGACCGCAAAAAAATCCTTGAAGCCTATACGCCACATGTCCACCATGTCGATGATACAGACGGCACGGTCTGCGAGGCCTTACGCCGCATTAAGCCTGATTATTTTGGTAATGGGGGAGATCGGACTAACAAAAACACCCCCGAGCTCGATGTCTGTGCGGAGCTTGGTATCAAACCGGTCTTCGAACTAGGCGGGGGGAAGTACAGCTCGAGCTCGGCTATTAATGGTCGGCAGCGCGTGACTACGCGCTGGGGGAGCTACGATGTGCTCTTGGATATGCCGCAGCTTAAGGTAAAGATTTTGAATATTGCGGCGGGTAAGAAACTGTCTTTGCAAAGACATCAAGACCGGAGTGAATTTTTCTTTATGCCGAATGGCGAAGTGCGCATGAACCTACCTGGTGTCTGGCACGCGCCGACGGCGCCCGAGGATCAT
>JBGSWM010000046.1:0-3940 GCA_041752435.1 Minisyncoccia bacterium
AAGCCAACCTACTCAGACAAAAAGAGGCTGGTCCCTACGGGACCAGCCTCTTTTGCTTTTTACTACTCCCCACGCCACACCCTCTCGCCATCACTTTTAAAAATCACTGTCCCCTCTTCGGCCGTACTAAATATACTTACACCAAAATCCTCAACTCTCTGCATCACCTCAGCATGGGGGTGCCCATAACTATTATCTGCTCCAGCGGAGACCACGGCATAAGTAGGTGCCACCGCGGCCAAAAATTCAGCCGCGGTTGAGGTCTTTGAACCATGATGCCCGAGCTTCAGTACTTCACTCTGTAGAGCCAGGCCATGAGTCGCCACTAAGTACTCCTCAATACCAGAAGGGGCGTCACCGGTCAGCATAAAATCAATTTCACCATAAGACAGCTGAGCCACCACGGACGAGCGATTACTCTCCCAGGCACTGGGGTCGCTTACAGGTGAATAAATCATCAGTGTAGTTGACGCCCCGAGACGAAACTGTTGACCGGCCCGAGCCATTGTTTGCTTCGCCTGTTCGGCAACGGCAGAAAAAATAAAAGCTGAAGACACTGCCGTCTCACTATCATTTTCCGTACTGATAATTTCCGCCACTTCATACCGACTAAGGACATCGACCAGTCCACCAATATGATCCTTATCAGGATGGGTGGCCAAGACGACATCAAGGCTTCGGTCCCAAAACGGCATGACTTTAGGTAGCTCCCGCAGCACACTGCCGTCTGGCCCACCGTCAATTAGTAGCTGCACGCCGTCGGGTGTCTCTATGCATATGGCATCCCCCTGCCCCACATCCAAGAAAGCCACCGTCAAAAGTCCGTCCGACTCGGCCACCCCCAGTAGCTGAGCCACTTGCCCATCACGCGGAACCAATTCCCCCAGCCCGACTAAAAGTGTTAAAACCGCCAGCGACAGTAGGGCTAATAACCGAAAGCGAACCAAAGAATCCATAACCACACTATACACCTAGTTCTTCAAGATCTGGGCTTAGGAATAATGCTCAACGGCAAATTTGTATTGATCAATAAAGATATCTCGCATCGGTACAATACTTAACTGCTCATAAAAAGTTAATAAAGATGCTCGATATGTCACCTCATCTACATTTCTATAAGATAGAGGGGCTGCCTTTCCCGCTAACAGAACACCATTGGCAACTAATCGAGCAGTCCGCTTATTACCATCTACAAATGGTTGAATATAACTAAGTCCCAACAGAGTAAGTAGGGCTTTATCAAAAGTCGTCTGCGCAGAATTTATTGCCAAAATACAATCCACTAGAGCTTCTTGAATTTGAAACTGATTATCTAAAGGATGATAAAGTGATCCCGTAATACCCACCCCATGCTTTCGCAGACCCTTATCCGATATTAAACCTTGCATGAGTATGCTATGAACCTCTTCAATGTAGGCTCTAGTAAGTGTAGCTTCTGCACCTAGGTTATGTTTAAGTACAAAATCAAAAGCGGCCTTATGGTTAAGAATCATGATTGACTCTTCTTTGGTGTTTTTGCCTGACTCAATTCCTTCCTTAATAAGTCTTTCAGTATCAAGTAGAGTGTAAGTGTTACCTTCAATCCGCGACGACTTCCAAGACAACTCAATTACGAATCTTTCTAGCTCTCTTTGCTGTAGCGCTTCACTGCGCTCTGCTATTTTGCTTTGATGTTTAACTGTAAGAATATTTAGTTCTTCTAACTCTCCTTTTGTAAATAGCGAGTCAGGAAGATTTTTCCATAATGGAAACTGGTAATTTTTAAGTACTCCTTTTCGCAAATCTGGTTCTTCTTCGGCATAGTCTCTGGCTGAGACGGGAATTATCAAACGAGACTGGACCGGCACCTCATAGACCAGCGAACGTCCCGCTCCACTAGTCTCTATTAAACCTTGGTCAACCAAACCACTCAAATCACGCTTTATCGTGCGCTCACTGCCTAACTCATTTAAGTAGCCATAAATGTCTTGAAAAGAAATATTTGGCTCATCCTTAATTATGAGTAAAATCTTCTCTTGCCGATGATTAATATTTATATTTTTCATGTTATTCGTGCCAAATTATACCATTAATCGTGCCAAAATGGCACGATTATACACACTTTTGGCATGATTATTGCCACCCCATCTATTTTAGATCTAAAAAAGTGAAACTTCGTATTTTCTACAATATACTTATGAAGTATTCAGACTTTAAATAGAATTCATTCTGAGCTATGATAAAAGCATGCTAAGAAAGCTGAAATTATTGAAACCACCGTTTCTTTTTTCTGTTTCTCACGCAACGTAATCCCGCTTCGGCGGTCTTTTTTTTGTTCTTTTCACCGGAGAGTAGAAATGTCTAATCAAAGAGACCTGTTTAAAGATGATACTAATCCCCTCGGCCCCCATCCCCCGCAGTTTGAAGCGGACTATGTGGCAGCAGTAGACGCCCTCTTTCGCAGAGAAACTAGCGGTGGTGGTCCGATCTCTGCCATACCTTGTCCATTGAGTACCTTCGAGACATTCCAATACTCTAAATCAAATCCCTCAGCGATCAGAGTATGCGAATGTCCCCTAGCTCACCAGGTAGTACAAGCACTGGGCAGACAGGTCCCACACTGCTCGGCCAATCGGTGTCCGGTCAGGATTGTCATCTTCGAAACCAGACGCTGCTGATTGCCACGACGACCACTCGCCGTGGCGTCGTTTTTATTTCATCATTGATATATTAAAATTTGCTATACTACTCACAATTACTAGTGCCATTAATAATTTGTTAAACTAAAAACTACTATGACCTATACCCCAAAGACGTTTGCGATCCCGGAGCTGGTGGGGATTTCCAAGGAAAGTATCGACTTACACCTCGGACTCTACGCCGGCTACGTGAAGCACGTCAATCTGATTCATGAGCGAATTGCTGCCTATAAGTACGAGGCGGAAGCCAATGGCTACGCGATTGCCGAAATGCAGCGGCGACTGGGCTTTGAGTTTGGGGGGATGAAAAACCACGAGGCGTACTTCGAGCAGTTTGAAGGTGGTAGCAAGCCTTTGCCTGAAGGGGCTCTACACGAAGCCCTTCACCGAGACTTTGGCTCGGTTGATGGCTTTATCGCCCACTTCCGAACCATTGCCCTCACCCGCGGCGTGGGCTGGGCTATGCTCTATATCGATACCGATGCCAAGCGCTTGGTCGCCACTTGGGTCGATGAGCAACACTTAGGCCAACTGCCTGGGCTAGATCTCGTCCTCGCTCTTGATATGTGGGAACACTCCTACATGCGCGACTTCCTACCATCAGATAAAGGTCAGTATATCGATGCCTTTTTCACCAACCTCAACTGGGAGGCAGTGGCCGGCCGTCTTGCTTAAGATACTTATATAGTCAAAGTTGCAAAAGAATCCCACCCACCTTTCTCTCACAGTCCTCACTCCGGGCACTGTCGTTGCGGAGGCTCAAGAAAGGTAAGTGGGATTCTTAAAGTTTAAAAGTATTGATTAGTTTATTTAACGAAAGAAGATTGAGGTGTCTTTAGACAGGGAATCACTTTGTGATTCCCTGTCTTTGTTTGTACTTGGCTGCTGCGTAGGTAAGGTCAACTCCCGCTCATCAAATTCTTCGTCTATTTGCCAGCCGTCTAGGTCGGGCACCGTTACCGGTTGCTTTGGCTCAAGTAATTTCTGACCGATATCCCCGACGCCCAGGCCAGCTTCTGGTCGATAATATTTATAGAGTAGGTAACCAAAGGCAGCGTAGGAAACTGGTACGAAGTAAAACGGAAAAGCCGGAACAAGGAAAGAAGCTAGGGGCCAAGTGGCAAACCATAAAGCTAACTCATTGATTAACTGCAAAACAAAATACGTCGGGTAGGCAACCAGAGTCGCTAGCTCAAGGGAAGTAAAAGCAATTAAGCCAGTCAGGAAGGTCAGCAGCATCGCCACGGGCACGATCGGCAAGA
>JBGSWM010000047.1:0-3932 GCA_041752435.1 Minisyncoccia bacterium
GCTGTCGCCACGCCTGGAAAATAGGTCTGTCCGCAGACTCCAGTATATCTAGTTTCATTGTAACCTGGTCTTGTAAAAACTGCTTCTATACCCGGAATAGGTCTACCTAGAGTGTCAGCGACCGATAGTCTGAGCGAGTTATTATTATTAGCACCCATCACTAACTCTAAGTCTCCGTCTACACCAGCGCTTTGAATAAAAGGGTAGGCTGGGCAACCTTGGTAGACATCTAAACCGCCGGGGACAGCTAGCTGGTACGCATCAAATTCAACTGGCCCGAGAAAAACCGAACCATCTCCGTCAGTAGTAGTGCTTATATTGTATTTATAAATTGGACTAGCCGCAACATCTGTACCAATCACTTTGGTCCCAGTAATACTAAATGCCTGGTTAGCCATTGGGGTATTTGCCTCACGATAATAAACTCCCACCTCATCAACTGTTGGTGTAACTGCCGTATCGGACGTCTCAAGTACCAGAGCCACGATAATTGACGGATACGCCACCGGGTCTAAAGATAATAAATCAATGATCGGATCATTAAATCCTGCACTATTGCCAGGAAAATCAATATCCGGAATTAAGTTATAAGGTCCAACAGCTGGACCGGTATACAAATATGCTCGGTAAGTAGTTAAGGCCGGCATCTCTGCAGCCAACCTAAGGGCCGTCCATTTTTCTAGTGTCACAGGCGTCACTGGCCCGATAAAAACTGTACCCAATGTTTCATAAAGTCCTCCAGTCTCTGCCAACTCTAACTCCGATCCGGTACTAGCTACCTTGGCCGAAGAGGCAACACTAGCCAAGGAAGTAAAATCTTCGATGTAGCGGCCGTCAGTAACAGAAGAATTTAAAGCCACTGTCAGATCACTAAGTTTCCCAATTTGAAAAGTTAAAGTCGAAATGTCTGCTTCTAAAACTGAAAACGGGGATCTGGTGGGATTCGGAAGGCTAGTAGTGGCCTGGTATGTCTGATCCACTGAATAATCAAATCCGCCAATCGGCCCAGTTACTATCACTTCATAGTTACTATCGGCAGGTGCCCCTGAAAACAATGCTGTGCCATTGGCTGCCGATGTTCTAGTCACATCGATTGGACCAGTAGAACTAGAATTTATTAAACGAACCTGAGCGCCAGGTAGAAGGAGGGAGTTCTCATCAATCACATTGATGCGCACAGTCCCGCCGCCAGCAGTAGTCTCAATCGAGCGCGGGACAATATTGCTTATTAAAGCTATCTGACCACTGATCTCTCCCACATTCCAAGTATATTCCAATTTTACTCTTTTATAATCAGCTGGAATTGAATTGGTATCTAAGACATCCTGTCCATCGGCTGGGTCATCAACATACTCAACCAATACACGCTCTGTGAATTCAATCCCATTTAAAGTCAATGTACTATTTTGGGGGATTGTTCCAGGCACGATGCCTAAAATAGTTCCAACATTATCATAGGGCAAAGACCTAAAGTATTCTAGACGATCGTTGGCCAGAGAAATCGCACTGAGCTTAGCGCCAGACATACTTATAACTTGAAATGAATATTTGAAAGAGGCAAATAAACCACCAAAAACTAGTACCGAAAGCGCTGACACGATAATCACCTCGATTAGACTAAATCCGCGATTGTGTGTTAGCTGACTATTCATAAAACTTAATTAAGCCCGTCAGAGATGGAGTAGATAGGCGCAATCATAGCCAGAGCGAAGAAACCAACACCAGCACCGATTACCACCATCAAAAGTGGTTCGATGATAGTGGAGAGATCTTTGGTCTTGCGCTCAACTTCTGTCTCATAGAAGAGCGCCAGCTCCTTGAGCATGCCGGCAATCTGCCCTGTCTCTTCACCAACGAGAATCATCTCACCGACCAGAATCGGGTAGAGGTCGGTTCTTTCCACAAAGACCTCAGACAGCGCCGTTCCTTTCTCTACCCGTACTCGGGCATCACGCAAAATTTCCTTATAAAAGACGTTCTGAACTACTTCCTCCGTAATCTCAATCGCCTGAATGACATCCACCCCAGACTCAAGCAGTGAGGAGAGAGTGCGGGCGGTACGGGCCGAGTTGGTCTCCTTGACCATAGTACCAATGACGGGTAAACGCACGATAGTCCAGGACATGACCACATGACCGATTCTCGTCTTGAAAAAATAAATAATCCCGGCAAAAAAACCAATTATTCCACCAATGGCTAATAGCGCATGTTGCGAGAAGAAGTCACTAGCCGTAATAATAAACATCGTGGTTGCTGGCAGCTCCTTGTTCATTCCCTTAAATACTTCAGTAATGCTCGGGAGGACAAATGTCATCATCAACACCGCAATGATGAGCATGGCAATCAAAACAATCGACGGGTAGATCATTGCGCCTTTGATTTTCTTAGTCAGGTTACTGGCCCGTTCCATCTGGAGCGATAGGGTCTGTAAAGTGGTGGCGAGACTACCCCCTTCCTCTCCCGCCTTAATCATCGCCACATACAGGTCACTAAATACTTCAGGGAAGTCCCGGAGTACCGTATGAAACTGCGAACCACTATTGATATCATTAACAATTCGCTTAATGACACCCTTTAATTTTGGGTTGGTGCTCTGTCTTTCGATAACCGACAATGCACGAGTCACCGTCAAACCGGCCTTAAGCATCGAACCGAGATTGCGCGTCATCATCACCAACTCATCAGCTGACACACGGTTGATGAGATAATTCAGTTTTTCGACATTTATAAACCGACTAAGTCCACCACCCGCTTCCTTGATGCTAGTAATTTTATGTCCAGAGGTGCGAGCGATCTCATAAACCGCAAAGCGGTCGTCAGCCGTGACAGTCTCGGTTACTTTGTTACCTTCTCCGTCTTCGCCGATATAGTTAAAAACTGGCATAAATAAATTTATTCATTAATTACCCGCAACACCTCTTCGATACTGGTGTAACCACGTGCTGCTTTGTAGATACCATCCTCCATCATCGTGAGCATACCCTCCTTACGCGCCTGCACCTCAACCTCATCTCCGGTTTTCTCGGCAATCACCATCTCTTTAATAGTCGGCGTTACTTCGAGAACCTCATGGATACCCATGCGACCCTTGTAGCCATCCTCAGTCTCGCCCTTTTCTTTCGGATGATAAAACGGAATGTCGTTCCAAGTGGCATTGTCAGCCACAATCTTTTCCTCCTTCAGAGTCGCAAGAATAAAATCAAGATTAACGTGTTCAGCCAGCTCGTCCCTTTCGGCTTTGGTGAGAATATAAGGCAGCTTATCGTCAGCTAGCTTGCGCACCAGGCGTTGACCAATGGCTACTCTGAGAGTCGAGACCAGGAGGAAGGATTCCACCCCCATATCAATCAAGCGAGCCACGGTACCCGAGGCTGAGTTAGTGTGCACTGTCGCCAAAACCAAGTGCCCCGTGAGAGCGGCATTGATGGCCAGGCTAGCCGTCTCTTCGTCACGAATTTCTCCCACCATGATGATGTCTGGGTCCTGACGCATCAAAGAGCGCAAACCAGCCGCGAAGGTGAAGCCAATTTCTGGCTTGACCTGACTTTGGTTGATGCGCGCCATCTGGTATTCAATCGGGTCTTCAATAGTGGAGATATTAACCTCTGGTGAATTAAGGAGGTCGAGAATAGTATAAAGAGTAGTCGACTTTCCCGAACCAGTCGGACCAGTAACAAGAATGATGCCGGTCGTGGCGCGAGTGGCTTTGTGAATTCGCTCCAGAGTAGAGCCATGGAAGCCAATCCCCTCAAGCGAATAGCCAGTGCGATTCTCCCGCAGGAGACGCATGACAATCTTCTCGCCATAAAAAACGGGTAGTACTGAGACACGGAAAGCTACCTTCTGACCATCCATCTCCATCTTGAAACGTCCGTCTTGAGGCAGACGCTTTTGGTCGAGCTTAAGGTTTGAGAGGACTTTAATACGCGCCA